>DATCTB010000305.1:0-19601 GCA_036568185.1 Bacteroidales bacterium
AAACTTAAATTCCCTCCGATGAATTTAAGGCTGTCTAATCCTGAGAGATTAGTCATCCAAAATGTGGTTATCGAAACACTTCCTTCAACTGATGTTACTTGTAATAGGCCATTTAGATTCTCAATACCATCGATAATTACATTCCCCTTTAAATCATTACATTCAGGAAAAACACTTTGAAAACTATCAATGTCCGTTTGTCTGGTAAAATAGTAGTCACCATAGGGCAGACAGGACAATTCAACACCGCAAGAGTCTGCTATTTCCCAAGGGGTTTTGCAGCCATAGGCATTGTTATAAATATTAACTTTTCCGTTTGGACTTGCAAGGTATTCACAAATACTTTGAACCTCACAATTTGATAAAGCTCTATTATTTCTTATGGTTAAATCTGTAATAGAGCCGGCATCAATATTGTCCAATCCAGATAAACTACTCAAGGTATAATTATCCTCAATTACAAGATTTCCACCTAAAGAAATAAGAGCAGCAAAATCAGATATGTTTGACAGACTTCTACAATCCTGAATCATTAGATTACTTCCAACAGAAGACAAAATCTGAAAGCCATGAAGTTTGCTTAAAGAATAATTATCATAAATTTTCAGACTGCCAACAATAGTTTTAAGTGTATCTAAAGAGTAAAAACCTGTAAGCTTATTATTGCTATAAATAGAAAAATCATCTCCAATGAATTCAATGTTATCAAGTCCTGTCAACTTTTTAAGAGCTTCGTTATCCCAAATTTCAAGTTTTCCAGCTATTGAATCTAAACCTTCCAAGCCTATTAGATCGGTTAATTCAGGATTTTCACTAATGAGAAAAGAACCACCAATGGCAGAAAGGCTATTCAATCCAGATAATTTATTCAATGAATAATTATTAATAGCTTCAAGATTTCCATTTAAAAAAATCAGGTTCCCTAATCCTGTCAAATTTGCTAAAGAAAAATTTTCACTAACCTGAAGGAATCCACCAATTGAATCCAGGTTTCCAAGCCCAATAAGGTTTGGAAGCGAATAATTACCTGAAACAATCAAGTTACCCCCGATAGACTGCAAATTAATTAATCCGTTGAGGTCTGTAATATCTTCGCCTGAAATTATTACATCACCAGTAATTTTATAACAGTCTGGAAAATTGATAATAAACTCATCAATTTGTAATTGTTTTCGAAATTTTATTCCCTCAGGAAAGCAATCTTGCGAAATACTCATTTCGCTAAATGAAAAAAATAAAAAAAATAAGAATAATAACTTTTTCATAACTGGATTTTTAGTAGGTAAACCAAAACTACAAAATAAAAACCAGGTATTAAACAGACCGAACTTACTTTTAGTTATTTAAAGTAATTCAAAATAAATGTTTTAAGGAAAGAAAATCTTCTTTAATATTTAGGAATCCCCATCCTGATAAATGCTTCTTCCTCGCCCATCACTTCAAGGGCCTTTTTGATTTCGTTGTCCATGGGTGAAAGCACTTCAAAATAATCGCCTGTTTCGTAAAGGTTGCGAGCCATCATTGCTTTTATTTGCAACTTATAAAAATCGCCATTCAGGTTGATTTCTTCTTCGCCCATTACAATTTCTTCCTTTTCTGCATTTTTTATAAATACATCAAATTCCTCGTCAGATATGAAAAAGTTAGAATTAAAAACTTTGAAAGTGGGGTATTTCTTGTTCAGCGATTTGCGGTTATCGTTCAGGTAATCATTTACGTAAGCATTAAAAACTCCCTTTCTGATCAAATTCGAAAACAACTGGTTGTAGCGGCTCGAGTCGAGCGGAACAAATATGTCGGGCATAATACCACCACCGCCATAAACGGTGCGTCCATTTTTGGTTTCATATTTTAATGAATCAGGAAAATGGATGCTGTCGGGGTGAATCATTTCACCATGCTCATAGCGATTGTAAAAATCTTTGTAATATTCATCGGTTCCTTCATCGTATGGCTTTTGAATACTTCTACCTGAAGGCGTGTAATATCGAGCTACAGTTAACCTCACTACCGAACCATCGGGCAGTTGGAAGGGCCTTTGCACCAAACCTTTGCCAAACGAACGCCTGCCTATAATCATTCCCCTGTCCCAATCCTGAACGGCTCCCGAAACAATTTCGCTGGCCGAAGCTGAGCCTTCATTGATTAGAACCACCAATTTCCCTTTTTCAAAATCGCCTTGTGATGTTGCATCCATGTCCTGGCGAGGTGTGTGGATTCCCTCGGTGTACACAATCAATTCACCGTCTTTCAAAAAATCATCGCTGATTGACATGGCTGTTCCCAGGTAACCGCCAGAATTTCCCCGGAGGTCGAACACCAGGTTTTGCATTCCTTGTTTTTTCAATTTTGTAAGGGCTTCAGTAAACTCGTCCTGCGAGTTGCGGGCAAAACGGTTGAGTTTAATATAGCCGGTTTTGCTGTCGAGCATAAAGGAAGCGTCAACACTGTTGAGTGGAATTTCATCGCGGATAATATTAAACTCCAACAAGTCTTTTACGCCTTTTCTGTAAATCATCACATCCACTTTAGTTCCTTTTTTTCCACGCAGGTTGTCCATCACCCAATCGTTGTTGATGTCTTCGCCGTAAGCTTTTTGCCCATCAACCATGATGATTTTGTCACCAGCCAGGATGCCTACCTTGTCGGATGGCCCACCCGGAACTGGAGAAATTACCAGCACTGTATCTTTATAAATTTGAAAAGTCAGCCCTACCCCTTCAAAACTGCCCTCAAGCGGTTCATTGGCTTCTTCTACATCATCTTTTGGGATGTAGGATGAGTGCGGGTCGAGTTCCTTTAAAGTTTGAATAACAGCATTTTCAGTCACTGCATTCATATCCAGTGTATCAACATAGAAGTTGTTTATCAGGTACAAAAGGGTTGAATATTTCTTGATGGTAGCATCTTCGTCCAGTTTTTCAATATTATACTGAGCCTGCCCGACTACCGATATAAATAGCATGATAGCTGTAAGTATTCCTATATATGGTGTTCTCATTTTCAAGTTTTCTTTAGAAAAATATTTGTCAAAAGTATAACAATTGAAACAAAGGTTAAGCCAGAAGGTTTTGGCAGGGTGTTAATTTATGTTAAGTGATTATTTCATTCTTGAAAAATTTTCAGGATGTAATTAGAATGCGATGTTTTTTTTTAGAAATGGATTCCCACTTCCGTGGGAATGAAGATAAAGTGAGTGTATAGGTTCAATATTTAAAAATCTTATTTTTGCATGACTATGAAAAAGGGGATACAGCGCAGATCAGCCTTTATATTTTTTCTGATATTATTCAGCCTCCCTGGATTTTACAGTTTTGCAACTGACACTTTACAATCACGCTACCGCAAATCTATCGAAACAAATATTGAGTTTGGAAATATCTTGCACACCCACGATTTTGTCAGAGGAAACAACCCTGAGCAAACTGCCTATGAACATTACATGGCTTTTTCGCTGGAATACGGCATAGAAACGGATGGCCGGAAACTTTACCAGCAACTTTGGGGATACCCAACCTGGGGATTTGGATTTTACAAAATGTTCATCATAAATAATGGTGATTTAGGCAATCCATTTGCATTGTATACTTTTTTCGATGCGCCTTTTAAAAGATGGGAAAAATTAAGCATCAATTATAAATTCGGATTCGGGCTAAGCTACAATTGGATTCCACATACCATAAATGACGGGTATAATTACCCGATAGGCTCCAAAATGACAGTATATGTAGATATGGGCTTGCTGGCAAATTTTCATTTATCAAAAAACATAGATTTGAGTACTGAATTTGTTATGACCCATTTTTCCAATGGTTCAATACAATTACCCAACCGAGGGCTGAATTTTGGCGCTTTTAGCATCGGTTTGAAATATATATTTAAAGAAAGACCGGAATATATAAAGCAAATTGTTCCTAAATACGAAAAGGAATGGGAGGCTATAATGCTTTTTTCACCTGCTATTAAACAAGTTGAGTTTGGTTTTTGGGATGGAAATGGTAAGGATCACCACGTAGCTTTCAATTATTCCATATACAATTTATCTGCATCTATCAGCCGGCAGGTAAGTTATAAAACCAAATTGGGTGGTGGTGTTGATTTCAGTTTTAATGAATCGTATGCCGCTGATACGCTGATGGTTAATGGCCATCCTGAAAAAGCACCCTATCAAACATCCGATAAATTGTTGATTGGCCTTTATCCCTCCGTGGAATTTGTGATTAACCAGGTGTCGCTGATGATTCAGCCGGGCTTTTATATTTATAAAAAGAATATTGAAAATGCGGAATTGCCCACTACTTACCAGCGAATTGGCTTAAAATACACATTTAAAAACAATATCATACTGGGCGTAAATATCAGGGCTTATAATTTCTATAAAGCTGATTTTATTGAATGGAATATTGGGTACAGAATTAAGTGGAAAAGAGCAGCCAATGGGTCATAACAGCCAATGGGTCATGACCCATTGTCTGGATTTTTCTAAAATTCCAGAATTTCCCGCATTGCTGCCAAAACCTTATCAGTGTTTGGCAAAATGGCTCTTTCCAAAATCCGGTTAAAACCAACCGGTGTAAATGTTGAACCAACCCTTTTTACAGGAGCATCAAGGTAATTGAAAGCTTCGTCGGCTATCATAGCAGCGACTTCACCTCCAAAACCAGCAAACACTTTATCCTCATGTACGACCAAAGCACGGTTGGTTTTTTTCACAGAATTCAGAATGCTTTCTTTGTCGAGAGGAACTAATGAACGTAAATCTATGACTTCTATATTTTTCCCGGTTTCTTTAAAAATCTGCTCAGCTGCATTGAGGCAAAATGGAAGTGTGTTGCCATAAGTAATTACACTTAAGTCAGTTCCTTCGCGCCTTACGCGGGCAATTCCAAACGGAACTTCAAAATCATCAGGAACCACAGATTCAGCCGATGGATCGTTATATAAAGCTTTTGGTTCAAGAAATAAAGTCATCCCTTTTGAACGCATTGAAGTTCTTAGCAAACCAGCCGCATCATCAGCAAAAGAAGGATATACAACTCGCAAACCTGGCAGTGTTGTCAACGCACCTTCGATGGTTTGAGAATGATATAAACCGCCTCCGATATAGCCGCCTGAAGCCAGGCGGATGGTTACGTTAGGTGCAAATTTTCCATTGCTGCGCCAATAATCGTGCGTGCTGTCAACCAGTTGTTCCATCGCCGGCCAGAAATAATCCGCAAACTCAGCACCTTCAACTACCACCCTTATTTTATCGTTGAAACGGGTCATACCATTGGCAGTTCCCATAATATAATCTTCAGCAATCGGGGCATTAAACACTCGCTTTATACCAAATTCCTGCTGCATTCCTTTTGTAACATTGAAAATGCCACCCTTTTCTTTGTTAGCCATATCCTGGCCATAAATATAGGTATCAGGATTATGCCTGAATTCAGCTTTCAAGGTTTCATTCAAAGCGTTGATCAACCTGCGTTTTTGTCCTTTAGAACCATCATGCAATCCTTGTGGATATTTTTTTGAAACATAAGGCTCAGGAACCACAAAATCAAAAATTGATTCAGGTGCGGGATCCGGCGCTGCCAAAGCTTTTTTGTGTGCGGCTGAAATATCTTTTTTCACAGCCTGGTCTATTTCTTCCAGTTCTTTTTCAGTGAATTTTTTTGAATGAACCAGTTGAATCCTAAACCTTTCCAGCGGATCGGAAAGTCTTACGCAATGCCTTTCATTTTCATCGCGGTACAATTCATGAGCATCTGAATTGGAATGCGAATGGATGCGCACACAATTGGCATGAACAATCACGGGCATGCAATTTTCCAAAACATATTTTTTTGCGGCAAACATAGTATTCATTGAATCGAACACACTTTTACCATCGCAATACATAATTTTCAGGTTCTTGATTCCCCGGTAATTTTCAGCCGCACGCCTGTTGGCAGACTGGTCGCGCTGAGGAACTGATATTCCGTATTGGTTATCCTGAAAAACAAAAATAACCGGCAACTTTTCATTGGAAGCACCATTGATTGCTTCAAAAACATAACCTTCCGACGTAGAAGATTCACCCTGTGAACTAATTACCACCCCTTTTCCATCATAAATTTTCATCGAACGGCCAAGCCCTGACGCCTGTACGGTATGGTTTCCGGTAGCTGATGACACATTTTGAACGTTCCATTCGGGCTTTGCAAAGTGGTTCGACATATGTCTTCCACCGCTTGCAGGATCCGTTGCTTTTGAAATTCCATTCAGTATGATTTCTTCAGCAGTTAAGCCTGCCGAAATAGCTGTAAGCATATCGCGGTAATATGGAAAAAGGAAATCAGTTTTTCTGTCAAAAACCTGACCGATAGCAAGCTGAATACCATCGTGTCCGGCATAGGGAGCATGGTAAGACCAGCCAAGTGCCTGTTTCAGATAATTAGGCGCTTTTTCGTCCAGTTGGCGGCCAAGGGTCATCAGTGTGTACCATTCCTTTAGCGTTTTTTTATCAGTTGTATCGAGGGTAAATTTTCTTTTATCAGACATATTTTCTTGCTTTTTATACGGCGGGCAAAAGTACTAAATGTTTTTTAATTTGAATTAATTCCAAATAGAGTTTTCATAAAATACAAGGTGTTCAATAAATTTTAGAATAAAACCATGCCATTAAAATGGGTTTTTACAGAAGTGAAGCTTTTTATACATTTGTATGTTCACAAGTACAAATTTTTTAGAAAAATGAATTTAAGGGAAATTATTTCTTCGGAGATGTCGCGAAGCAACACTGATTATGTAAGAGAAATTATTTTACAAAATCCTGGCCTTTTTAATGAAGCATTCGAGCTTGTAATTTTAAATGAAGAACCTGTTTCGCGAAGGGCAATCTGGGCACTTGATGCCATTTCCGAAGCAAATCCATCGTTGATGCAACCACATATCGGGCAACTGATTGACATTTTTCAATATTTCAAACACGATGGACTTAAAAGGCATACCCTGAGGATTTTATCGCGCTATGATATTCCCGAAGATAAAGAAGTTGAAGTTTTGGAGACTTGCTTCCGGTTTTTACAATCTGAAAAAGAAAGCATAGCAGCCAGATTTTTTGCTATGGAAATCCTGTACAATTTATCAGAAAAAGAAAAGGATTTGAAACATGAATTGCTTGCAGTTCTTGAGTTTCTGCCTGAAACTAGCAGTCCTGGTCTAAAAAACCATGTTTCAAAATTAATATTCAAGTTGAAAAAAGAAACAAATTCCTGAATACCTAAATTAATAGTAATCAGGTCATTCCCTCAAAATGTCAATAACTAATTCATACCGAGGCTTGCATTATTTATTTTTTTTCTAAATTAGCGGGCATTTTTAAAATTTCATTACCATGAAAAAAAGTTGGATAATTATCATTGTCGTTGTAGTTATCGCATTCCTATTATATGGCTGGTTTAAAGGAGCTTACAACACTATGGTAACTCAATCGGAAGCTGTTAGTGGACAGTGGGCACAGGTAGAAAATGTTTATCAGCGCCGTGCCGACCTAATTCCAAACCTGGTTGCAACCGTAAAAGGATATGCAGAACATGAGCAGGAAACACTTGAGGGTGTTATTGAAGCAAGGTCGAAAGCAACTTCGGTTAACATTGATGCAAACCAACTTACACCTGAATCTTTTCAACAATTTCAACAGGCTCAGGAAGGCTTAACCCAGGCACTTTCAAGATTGATGGTAGTGGTAGAACGCTACCCAGATCTGAAAGCCAACCAAAATTTTCTTGAACTTCAGTCGCAGCTTGAGGGAACAGAAAACCGAATTACCGTGGAAAGAATGAAATTTAATGAAGTGACCAAAAATTACAATACCTATATTCAATTATTCCCAAAAAATTTGCTTGCAGGCATGTTCGGTTTTACTCCGAAACCATATTTTGAAGCACAAAAAGGTGCTGAAAAAGCACCGGAAGTGCAATTTTAACATTGTTAAATTAAATACAATTATTATGGGTGGATCTGCACGTACATTCTTATCTGCACCTGAGCAGGAAGTAATAAAAAAAGCAATTCTTAACGCTGAAAATGACTCCTCCGGAGAAATCCGTGTGCACATTGAAAGCGATTGCCATGGCGACGTTCTCGACAGGGCTGCTTACCTTTTCAAAGCACTGGGAATGGAAAAAACTGAACTGAGAAACGGTGTTTTATTTTACCTGGCTGCCAACAGTAAAAAATTTGCCATACTCGGCGATAAGGGAATTAACAAAGAAGTACCTGAAGATTTTTGGGCGAATATCAGGGAAATTATGGCACCGCATTTTAAGGAAGGTGATTATGCTACCGGTTTATCTAAAGGGATTCTGGAAGCCGGCACTAAATTGAAAAAACACTTTCCCCATCACCTTGATGACATTGATGAACTGACCGATGAAATATCTTTTGGCGATTAGTCTGCTGCTAATTATTGATTAAAGCTTTCGGAAAACTTTTCAATTCATGTCTATCAAATCAATTCTAACACTCTCATTATTTCTATTTTATGCTATCAACTTATGTGCAGTTGAAACAGGTATTCCGCCAAGGCCTGAGCCACCCCGACTTATAAACGATTTATCGGGTTTGCTTTCAAAAAGCCAATCCAACTCACTTGAAACTAAACTCAGGGCTTTTAATGATACAACTTCCAACCAGATTACTATTGTTATTGTTAATTCTTTAAACAATTACGATCCTGCTTCTTTCGCCTATGCCATTGGTGAAGAGTGGGGTGTCGGTCAAAAGAAATTTGATAACGGAATTGTAGTACTGGTAAAGCCAAAAACCAGCGAATCTGATCGGGGAAAAGCCTATATTGCAGTTGGCTACGGCCTTGAACCTGTTATAACTGATGCACTTGCCAAACGGATTGTTGAGAATGAAATGATTCCCAATTTCCAGCAAAATAATTATTACCAGGGCCTCGACCAGGCTACTGATGTATTGATGCAGCTGGCCTCGGGTGAAATCTCCGAGGAGGGTTACAATAAAAGCAAAGAAACATCAGGAATTGTGGCAATTATTCCTTTTATCATAATCCTCTTAATATTTATTTTAATCCGTGCATCAGGTAGTCGATCACATAGTGTTGGTAAAAACGTGCCTTTCTGGACGGCATTGTGGCTTGCCAGTTCGCTGGGTGGCAGAAAAGGTGGTCATTGGGGCGGTTTCTCAGGCGGAAGTGGAGGCTTCGGAGGCGGAGGTGGTGGATTTGGGGGCTTCGGTGGTGGCAGTTTTGGCGGAGGGGGTGCCGGTGGTAGTTGGTAACCTGTTTTTTTTATTCTTTAAAATGAATTTTATTTTTTATCAACATCAAAACAAACTGAAAACCAAAGTTTAACAAGCTACGCAAAATTTGTTCTTATTTTTTTTAATAAAAAATGAATAAAATCCTATCTCAAAGTCTTTGATATATCAATAATTAACATATTTTTAACAGCTGGAATTTTAACCAAAAAACAACAATCTATCCGATAATCTTTACATCATGATCATAAATGGTTTTTTAAATAAAAACCTTCTGAAAGTCAGGAGATTTATCACCACAGGATCTATGATCCTTTTCTTTTTTTCAACAGTTATTTCATTTGGACAAACCGCGGAAGCTGAGAAGAATTTTCAGGTTTGCAAAGCCTGCCATACAATTGGAGGCGGAAGACTTGTTGGCCCTGACTTGCAAGGAGTGAATGAAAGGCACGACGAAGAATGGCTAATTAGCTTCATCCAGAATTCGCAGGCAATGGTGCAGGCTGGAGACCCTGCTGCTGTGAAAATTTTTGAAGAATACAATAAGATACCGATGCCTAATAATGATTTGACTCCTGATCAAATCAAAGATCTTTTATTGTATATCGCCAACGGTGGAAAAGTGGCCGAAGGAGAAGCTGTAGCTGCGGAAGTTACTGTTGATGAAAGCGATCGCGCAGATTTTGCTGCTGTCGAAGAAAAAAAAGCAGAGTTGCTCGCAGAAATGAAACGTGATAATGCACGTAATATGCGCACTACTTTCATTGTAATGGCTATCCTGATTTTGATCAGCCTGTTTGACTTGATTGTAACAAAAATGGTCAGAGCCAGGTGGATTCATGTAATCATAATTGCGATTTCTTTAATTGTTATTGGTGAAATTGTATTTGTTGAAGCTGCAGGGCTTGGGCGCCAGCAATATTATCAACCCGACCAGCCCATTTGGTTTTCTCACAAAGTGCATGCAGGGCAGAATAAAATCAACTGCCAGTACTGCCATTTCACAGCGGATAAAAGCCAGTTTGCAGGAATACCTCCCGTACAGCTTTGTATGAATTGTCATTCAGTTGTGAAGGAAGGGAAAATTACAGGAACCAAAGAAATTGATAAAATTTATAAAGCTATAGAAACAGGAAAACCCATAGAATGGGTGAAAGTGCACAACTTACCCGACCATGTTTATTTCAACCATGCTCAGCATGTGAAAGTTGGAAAAGTTTCGTGCCAGGAATGCCACGGTGAGGTCGAAAAAATGAACGAAATAATACAGGTAAGCGATTTGAGCATGGGATGGTGTATCGATTGCCACCGGACTAAAGATGTGCAGTTTGCAACAAATAAATTCTACCAGCAATACACCGAGCTTCAGCAAAAACTGAAAGATGGAGAGATTACTAATGTGAAAGTTATTAATGTTGGCGGCGAAGAATGCCAGCAATGTCACTATTAAAATGAATTAATTAGAATATTTTTTTATTCCATTAAATGAAAACCATGGAAAAAACATATTGGCAGAGTCTTGAGAATTACGAGGAAGAAGTACAAAAATCGGTGTTGGATAAGCAGCAGCCAGTTCCTGAATTCTCTGTTGAAGGATTGGACGAAACAGAACTGAAGGCAAAATCGAGCCGGAGGGATTTTTTAAAAATGATGGGTTTTTCAGTTGGCGCTGTTGCATTGGTAACAAGTTGCCAGATGCCTGTCAGAAAAGCGATTCCCTTCCTTAACCAACCCGAGGACCTGGTTCCCGGCGTCCCTAACTTCTATGCATCTACATTTTTTGATGGCAATGATTATTGCAGTATCCTGGTAAAAACCAGGGAAAGCAGACCGATAAAGATTGAGGGTAATGAAATGTCACCACTAACTAAAGGTGGAACAAGTGCACGTGTTCAGGCCTCAGTTCTAAATTTGTATGATGATGCCCGCTTGAAAAACCCAAGAAAAGGCGAAGTAGATACTGACTGGGAAACAATTGATTTTGAGCTGGTAAGAGACCTGAAAGCTTTAAAGGCTAAGGGGTTAAAAGTAGTGTTGCTTACACCTACAATCATCAGTCCTTCAACAAAAGAGCTTATTAAAGAATTCACGGCCACCTTTACCAATGTTGAGTGGGTGATGTATGACGCGGTGAGTTATGCAGCCATTAGAAAAGCCAATGAATTGAACTTCGGCACTGCCGTTATTCCTGATTACAGATTTGACAGGGCTAAAACTATTGTGAGTTTTGATGCTGATTTTCTTGGAAACTGGCTGATGCCGGTAGCTTATTCCAAACAGTTTTCGGCAAACCGGAAATTATTCAAAGGTAATACCAGCATGTCGCGCCTATATGTTTACGAATCGAATCTATCATTAACCGGTGCTAACGCCGATTATCGTTTTCCGGTTAAACCTTCAGAGCAAAACGCAATTCTTTTAAACCTTTATAATGAATTGGCAAAGGCAACAGGAAATGAAACTTTTGCAGCCCCTAAAGTTAGCGCAGACGTTAAACTTGCAGCTATCGATTTACTCGAAAGCAAAGGTGAATCGCTGGTTGTTTGCGGAACAAATGACGTGCAGGCTCAGTTGATTGTTAATGCAATCAATAATTTATTGGGAAATATTGGCACTACCGTTGACTTAAACACGCCGCTTTATTTAAAACAAGGTGACGATGCTGCCATGCAACGCATTGTTCAGGAAATGAACCAGGGAACAGTTGGTGGGCTTTTAGTCTACAATGTAAACCCTGCCTATGATTACCCCCAAGTTGAAGCATTTAAAGCCGGGTTGAAAAAAGTTGGCTTAAAAGTTTCTTTTTCTGAAACACTAAACGAAACTGCTTTATTGTGCAATTACGTTTGCAATACAAACAACTACCTTGAATCATGGGACGATGCTGAACCTGTTAAAGGACATTTTAGCTTCCAGCAACCCACTATCCGGCCAATTTTCAATAGCCGTCAATTTCAGGATAACCTGCTGAAATGGTTGGGTTCGCCAAATGATTATGGAACTTATATTGAAGAATACTGGAATTTCAAACAATATGAAGCCGGGGTTGATGGAATTTCGTTTACCAATTTCTTTAATAAATTCAAGCATGATGGGGTTTGGAAAAAAGAACTTGAGGTAAACGAACAACCTGCCTTTGTAGCTCAAGCATTCAAAATTGGGAAACAACCTGAAAGTGGAGTTGAATTGGTAGTTTATGAAAAAATTTCGATGGGAACCGGAAAATATACCAACAACCCCTGGTTGCTTGAGCTTCCTGACCCGATAACTACCGCCACCTGGGACAACTATTTATGTGTTTCGCCGCAATTTGCAAAGGAAAATAACCTGGCCAAAGAAGATGTTGTTTCATTGAACGGCATGTTTGAAATTCCGGTTGTAGTATTACCCGGACAGGCTTATGGTACGGCTGCTATAGCTCTAGGTTTTGGCCGTACAGCAGCAGGAAAAGTTGGAAATAATGTGGGTAAAAATGCTTATTCCCTGGTAAGTGTAAAAGATGGTTTTTTTACATTAAATGGTAATATTGTAACTATCGAAAAAATTTCCGGCAAAACCTATCCTCTGGCCATGACCCAGATGCACAACGACATGGAAGGAAGGCCAATTGTGAGAGAAACAACTTTAAAGGAGTATAAAAAGAATCCCATCTCGGGTAATGAGCAGCACATTATTGACGAAAAAAATAATGTAACACTGTATCAAAAAGTGAACTATGACGGCATTCACTGGGGAATGACAATTGACCTGACCAGTTGCACCGGTTGTGCCAACTGTGTAATTGCCTGCATGGCTGAAAACAATACACCGGTTATTGGAAAAGAACAAGTACGTAACCGCCGCATCATGCACTGGATGAGGATAGACAGGTATTTTTCGAGAGACCCTGAAAACCCTGAAGTATATCACATGCCCGTTATGTGCCAGCACTGTGACAATGCTCCCTGCGAAAATGTTTGCCCGGTGGCTGCTACCAACCACAGTTCTGAAGGTATAAACCAAATGGCCTACAACCGCTGTATTGGAACCAAATACTGTATCAATAACTGTCCTTATAAAGTAAGGCGTTTCAATTGGTATTCATACGTCAATAATAATGAGTATGATTATAATATGAACAGCGATTTGGGAAAACTTGTTCTTAATCCTGATGTTACAGTTCGCCAGCGGGGTGTGGTTGAAAAATGCTCACTTTGCTTCCAGCGTATTCAGGAGAAAAAATTGCTGGCAAAATCAGAAAACAGGGAACTGCGTGAAGGCGAGGTTATCACAGCCTGTCAGCAAACCTGCCCTACTGATGCCATTCAGTTTGGAAACCTGAAAAACGAAAAGAGCATTGTTGTGCAGAATAATAAGGAAGCACGTATGTATCACCTGCTTGAGCATTTGCACACATTACCTTCAACCAGTTACCTGACAAAAGTCAGAAATAAAGATGTTTAATATTTTGAACCTGATAAATATCATTTGCAATGTATAACACAAGAGTCAGAGGTGTATTAATTAAAGGAAACAAAAGTTATGGCGACATAACCCGCGAAGTCCTCAGGCCGATGGATGAAAAAACCCCTCTTTGGTGGTGGGTTGCTGCATTTATTGCCACAGGTGCCTTGTTCTGGGGAGTATGGGGTTTTTACGTTACCATAGCTGAAGGCATTGGCACCTGGGGTGTCAACAACAACGTAGGCTGGGGTATGGGAATTATCAATTTTGTGTGGTGGATTGGAATCGGCCATGCGGGAACTGCTTTTTCCATTTTCCTTTTGATAGTGCGCCAAAAGTGGCGGACATCAATCAACCGCGCTGCTGAAGCAATGACAATTTTTGCTGTCATGGCAGCCGGCCTTTTTCCATTAATCCACATGGGCCGCATTTGGGATGGCTTTTTCATTTTCCCATATTGGAACACCCGTGGCCCGCTTTGGGACAACTTCAACTCTCCCCTGTTTTGGGACGTTGTAGCCATCAGCACTTATTTTATGGCATCTTTTGTTTTCTGGTATATTGGCATGATTCCGGATTTTGCAACTATTAGGGAAAGGACTACAAGTAAAATTAAGAAAAACATTTACGGAGCATTAAGCTTTGGTTGGCTCGGAACCGCCCGTAGCTGGCTCAGGTTCGAAACTGCTGCTATCCTTCTGGGTGGAATGGCCGCTCCTTTGGTTGTTTCGGTTCATTCAATCGTTGCCATGGACTTTGCCGTTTCGGTAGTTCCGGGTTGGCACACAACAATTTTTCCACCGTATTTTGTTATCGGGGCTATCTTTTCCGGATTCGGAATGGTTCTCACCCTGATGATTATTTTAAGGAAACTTTACCGTTTTAAAGATATTGTTACCGATGGCCATTTGGATGCTATCGCCCGTATTTTGACCTTTATTTCATTAATTATGGGAACTGCTTACATGACCGAGCTTTTCATGGCATGGTATTCAGGCTCAGAATATGAGATGTTCACCTTCATGAAAAACAGGGTAACCGGCCAATATACATTTGCTTTCTGGACAATGATTATTTGCAATGCGATTATACCACAACTTTTCTGGTTTAAAAAAATCAGGAAAAACATCACCATTGTATTTATCATTTCCTTGTTTATCAATGTGGGAATGTGGTTCGAACGCTATGTAATTATTGTAACTTCTTTATCAAAAGACTTCTTGCCGGCAAGCTGGGCAAATTATTCACCCACAATCACTGAATTTGCTGTATTTGCAGGAACACTCGGATTGTTTGTACTTGGCGTACTTGCCTTCTTCAGGTTTGTTCCAACTATTGCTATCAGCGAAGTAAAAGGCGTATTAAAAGAAACTACAACTTTAAAATCTTTTACCGATGAAAACTAATATTCTTGGAATCTATGACGATGAAGATGTGCTGCTGCATGCAATAGATAAATTGCAGGCCAATGGCATCGAAGTCGCTGATGTAATGTCACCTTTTCCGATTCACGGTATTTTTGATCGGCTAAAACTGACTACCCGTCTTCCTTACGCTACCTTTATTTATGGGGCAATTGGAGCAACCATGATTTTCATATTCCTTTACTGGACTTCGGTGGTGAATTACCCACTGAAATTTGGTGGTAAACCTTTGAATACTTTATCTTTTATCATCATCATTTTTGTGGCAACTATTTTCGTAGGTACATTGCTAACTTTCATAACCTTTTTTATCAGGGAAAAAATGTATCCGGGAAAAAAAGTAGAAATGCCTTATCCTGAATCCACTAACGATAAATTTGTAATTGTTATTGAAAGGAAAATTGAAATGGCTGACGCTGTAGTGAAAAACATTAATGATTTACTCAAGGAAACAGGCGCTTCAGATATTATGGAATCAACTGTTAATTATCAAGCTTAAAATAACAAGAAAATGAAGAATTCAACCTTGTTGATACTGCTGCTTTCAGTTTTTATCCTTGCCTCGTGCAATAAGGACAAAAACAACCCCGGATACGATTATATGGGTGAGCACGACATGTATTACACAAAATTCTACAAAGGATTTTCACCCAATCCAATTTTGAAAGACAGCATGACAAACCAGTGGCCGGTTGAAGGAACTATTCCCCGTGGAAAAATGCCTTTTCCTTATCCTGGAAGCAATGTAGCCGAAAGAGCCGCCAACCAAATGTTAGCCGGACTTCAGCTTACCAATCCTATCGAAGTTACTGACGAAGTGCTTGTTGATGGCCAGGCGCATTTTCAAATTTTCTGTATTGATTGTCACGGTAAGTCAGGAAAAGGCGATGGCTTTTTGTACACAAGTGGTCTTTTTACAGCAAAGCCTACATCTCTTGTTGAATCTTATGTTCAGAACAAACCCGATGGCGAGATTTATTATGTGATTACAAAAGGTTCTATTTCGGGGCTGATGGGGCCACATGGCTACATGATTTCTCCTGATGACCGTTGGAAAATTATTCATTATCTGAGGCAGTTAGCCAAATAAGATTTTTAAAAAATCAAAATTACATTCAAATGGACAAAAAAGTACAGATAGGTGGAAAATTCAAAATAGCAATGTTTGTTTTGATTGCACTTGGAGTGATTGCCACAGTTGTTGGCTTTCTTTCAGGTGAAGGAATCCGCACCTGGGCCAACTTGCTGCTGGGCAATTATTATTTCCTCTCCATCACCATGGGCGCTGCTTTCTGGATGGCTCTGCAGGCAATTACCCAGTCAGGCTGGTCGTCAGCTTATTTGAGAATTCCCCAATCTATGAGCAACTATTTTATTGTTTCTTTCATATTGTGGATACCCATGTTTATTGGCCTGCACGATTTATACCACTGGACTCATGCAGAAGCCGTAGCCAACGACCCAATTTTATTGCACAAAGAACCTTACCTGAATGTGCCTTTTTTCACAGTCAGGTTTGCGCTATTCTTTGCTCTTTGGATTTTCCTGACACAACGAATCAGGAAACTTTCACTCAGTGAAGATTTGCATGGTGGAACAAAATATTTTGAAAAAATTGAGTTTACATCCAAAGTTTTCATTTTTGTGATGGCATTTTCTTTTTCATTGTTCACCATCGACTGGCTCATGTCGCTTGCCCCACACTGGTATAGCACCATTTATACCATTAAAAAATTCGTTTCATCCTTCTATCATGGAACTGCTATTATTATTGCCATCCTCATCATTTTGCACAAACTTGGCCATTTCCCAATGCTAACACGCAAGCACATGGCCGACTTTTCAAGGTATTTGTTTGCACTCAGTATTATATGGGGCTATATGTGGCTATCGCAATACCTGCTTATCTGGTACGCCAACATTCCTGAAGAAACGATTTATTATGTACCCCGCGAAATGGGCGAATACAAGAATTATTTCTACGCCGAACTAATTCTCAACTGGACTTTCCCCTTCCTGTTCCTGATGTGGAACCGCGTTGGAAAAAGCCAGGTGGCAATGCTTTTCGTGATTGGCGTTCTGATGATTGGACAGTGGGTAGAATTGTATATGTCTATCATGCCCGATCTGGTTGAATCGCACCAAATCACTTTCTACGAAGTAGGTATTTTTGCAGGTTTCCTCGGAATATTCTCATATGCTGTAGCTTATTCACTTTCTAAAGTATCACTAATCCCCAAAAATCACCCGTACCTCTACGAAAGCATGGCAGATGAACATTAACAACAGCTATGTTATATTAGTGAAAAATGAAAATTCCTGTTGTATTTTGGAATGGGGGATCTTATAAGCTAATAAATTTTGGGGTATTTGCTGCCTTTGGAGCAATGTTCGGTTACAGTGTAGGTTTTTTTTACCTGTACTCGAAAGGACTGGAAATTAGCCAGTATTGTTGGACGATATCTTTTATCCTGGTTTTTTTCAATATTTTTTTTGCCAAGGCTTACAATATTTTTTCGATAGGAATAAAACCTTATTTTGGAAACTTTCGCCATAACTTTAACGACACTTCTTTTTATTTGCAAGGCGGAATCATTGGTTTTATCCTGGGCACATTTCTCCTTTACTTTTTATTGAACATACCTTTTGCAATTCTTGCAGATGCGGTGAGTATAGGCGGCATAATAGTCATGGCATTTGGGAGAATAGGATGCCACAATTATGGTTGCTGCACAGGAAAACCAACTTGTGGGCGTATTGGAATTGTCTATAAAGATCCAAACGCAAAAATTTGTAGGGAAAACCCTCAAATGATGAATGTTCCCTTGATCCCTATACAGCTCATTTCCTCGGCTATCAATTTTCTTATTTTCGCAGTGTGCGTCTTCATCGCATTCTATTATCCATATTCCGGCTTGATAACAATCACTTTCTTTATTGCCGTTAATATAAAACGAATACTCATTCAAAAGTACAGGCTTAAAGAAGGGAAAAACAAGATACCATACCGATCGGTTTCTTTTGGGTTTATTATTGCTATAATACTGATTATTTGGTTCTTCCAGTCTACAGGAGAGCTGTTTTTTCAACCATCTGTTTCAGTTATCCCATTCACCCCAGGCAATTACTTTCGCTTTATTATCAGCGATTTTAATGTAGTAACTTCCTTGCTCTTCGTATTTGTAGTCAATTTTATTGCCTACGGAATTAATGGGCGAGTGGTTGGAAAACATTTCAACTTACCGAGTGATTCTCAGCAACCTATACACACAATTTAATCGAGCGGCAGTTTTTATTATAAGAATCCTAATCAGCAAAAAAGCTAATTCTAAAAACAGTAAATTTGGGAATTGCTTTTACATCTTTATCGAAGTTGAGATGTGGGTTTCTTGGTATCAAATAATATATAAGTCATGCAACAATCCAAAAAACTATACTGGGGAATAATCGGTGCCGGACAAATAGCCAACACCACGGCAGAGGCACTCAAAATTTCACCCAATAATTTCTTGTATGCCATAGCTTCCAAAACTCCTGAAAAAGCAAAAGCATTTGCAGAAAAGCATGGATTGGAACATGCTTTCAGTTACGATGAGATTGTTAACTGCAAAGAAATTGATGTGATTTATGTGGCTACCACCCACAACTTTCATTTTGAAAACGCCCGCCTGGCTTTGGAGCATGGCAAGCATGTGCTAATAGAAAAGCCTTTTACAGTGAATGCGAAGGAAGCGAGAGAACTGGTTAAAAAAGCGCATGAAAAAAAACTCTTTTTAATGGAAGCCATCTGGACAAGGTTTTTACCGGCTTTACATGAAATGAAAAAGAAAATTGAAAAGGGTGAAATTGGAGAAGTAAAGCAAATTACCGTTTCCTTCGGTGGATTTGTAAAACCTAAATATGAAAAACGGCTGAAAGACCCTGCCCTGGCCGGTGGTGTAACTTTGGATATGGGCATCTACCCTATTTCGTTTGTTTGCTTTTTGCTTGGAGAACTTCCTTCAGAAATAAAATCAATGGCTCGCTTCAGCGATTTGGGTGTGGATGAAATTGCCAATTATATTTTTCGCTTTCCTTCGGGTTGTTTAACTACAATCAGCACAAGCTATAATCTGAAAATGAATAACGAAGCCATTATTTACGGCTCGAAAGGCTACATCACTTTTCCTGAATTCCCGGCAGGAAAACAATTTACTATTTCAAAACATGAAGGCACAAACGAAATAAAGGAAACCATCGATTTCCAGGAAGACAGGCCTCTCCCCGGTTTCATTTTCCAGGTTGAAGAAGTTGCGCGCTGCATTCGTGCTAATAAGTTAGAAAGCAAAGTAATCCCCTTAAATGAAACCATTGCCATCATGGAGTTGATGGATACAATGAGGGCGGAATGGGGATTTAGGTATCCGTTTGAGTAAGATTTTTTACGATTTCGTTAACCAGTAATCTCTAATTTCACTTTCATTCTAAATTTGTAGAAAT
>DATCTB010000306.1:0-2894 GCA_036568185.1 Bacteroidales bacterium
TATTACTTCGCAAAATATTCTGAAAGATTATCTGCAAAACCTGGTTTTTAATTTCAAAATGCCTAAAGGAAAAAGATACAAATTTCAATATGAGTTTAAATTTGATTAACCACTAAAACAAAAACAAACATGAAAAAAACATTTTTTGCTTTGATTCTCTTCTTTCCCGCCATTTTCGGATTTTCACAAGGTGATATGCCTGTAGTATGGGAAGCAACACTTGGACATAAAATAATGCATACTGGAACCGGAACTGAAGAGCGCGGTTACAGCTATGCGGCTTCTGACAAAGAAATTACCTTTTTCAGGAATATCGACGGAAGTACGATTTGGACAAAAACCTTCAAAGAAATTGCTCCAAATCTTTCTAAAATTGATGAGCTGATTCCTTTCTGGGAATCGAATACAGTTTTTCTTTTCGACCGCAAAATGGGTAAAGACCAAATTGCCTGTGTTGACATGAACACTGGTAAATTGCTTTGGACAACCGACAAATACCAAGACCTGAGTGCCGATAATATAGTTTATATTCCTGAGAGAGAAGGGTTTGCGATTTCGATGAAAAAACAAATTGTTTTTATAAAAGTCTATTCTGGGGAAGAAACATGGTCAACCGACAAGTTCCAGGGGGTTGTAGGACAATATGTATATATGCCAGACGGGCACCTGGTAATGGTCAATTTTGTTCCATCTACACTGGTTGCAATGTTCACCGGATTCAAAAATAAAATTGTTAAAATCGATCTTAATAATGGTGATATCGTTTGGGAGAACACGTACATTGGCAGGGCTGACAGAAAAGTATTAACAAAAGAATTTGTTTACGACCTGGCAGTTGAAGACAACAAAGTTATCCTGCGCTTGAATGGTTTCCAGGTGTATGATTACAATACAGGAGCCAACCTTTGGTCTGCTGCTTTCGATTTTACTCCTGAAGGTGTAGCACGAAAACCATCAGGTACAACAGTTTTTGGGGTTTATGGCGCTGTTGCTGACCCGGTTGTAGTTGGAAACGACCTTTATGTTCTGGATATGTCAGATAAAAGGCATCAGTTTGTAAAAAAATATGATAAGAATTCAGGAAAACTAATTTGGACTTCACCGGAAATTAAAGAAGCAAGAGCTATACCCGGAATGTATGTTGTTGGTGATATAGTGGTTCTTCAAATTGGTGGAATTGTGGAAATTCAATATAAACGCTCCTATAAAATTGGTGATGTTACTTATTGGGAATGGCGGGTAGGTTATGACAATGTAAAACCCAACGGTGTTCAAGCTTTTAATTCAGCAGATGGTTCTTTGGCCTGGGATTCTGAGCGATTCAAAAAAGGAATTACCAATGCCATAATGGTAGACAATGATTTTATAGTATGTAGCGGAAAAGCATTGTACTCAATGGACTACAAAACAGGAAATGAAAACTTTGAAGTTCCGGTGGCAAAAGGCGGCGTTGGAAATGCAACAGCTATTTTTGGTTTCAAAGACAATGTGATTGTTGTAGGCGAAAGTGGTGTTTCAAGTTTCAATCCCAATACTGGAGATGTGATTGCAACAGGCAAGTACAAAGATTCATCACCTGAAGACAGGTATGGAGATATTCTGATTATGAAAACCGATAAATCAGATGTGGCTGCATTCGACTTGAATAATTGTTCTTATAAGCAATTTAATGCGAAAAAAGGTGCTGAAACAAGCCTCAGCCTCGATGGGAAATATGCCTATGTGTATGAAACAAAAGTGGTTACTAAGTTGAGCACAAAATAATTTTCAAAAATTTTAAATATGGAAATCCACTCGCAAGGGTGGATTTTTTTTTGGAAAGCATCCCTCCTCTTTTCCAATTATTCGAAAAAATACCTAATCATAGGTATAGCCAAATCTATTAATAAAAGATATTTTTGTCTTTTATTAAAAAAAGAATAATGAGCGAATTACTAGACAATTCCAAGCACAGAAAAGTAAAGCTAAAAGAGCTGATACTTGCATTGCACGAAGGTAAAGACCCTAAAAAAGTGAAAGCCGAGTTAAAAGAAAGCTTAAGCCAGATACCCTACGGCGAAGTTGTTGAGGTTGAACAGGAACTGATCGAAGAAGGATTGCCCGAAGAAGAAGTGCTACGTTTATGCGACGTTCATTCCGAAGTACTTGAAGGTAGAATTGACCTCTCGGCAATTAAAATAATTCCCCCCGGTCATCCGGTTGATGTGTTCAGGCAGGAAAATAAGTTCTTGCTGGAAGTTGTAAACGAAGCCAGGAATAAAATTAAAAACCTTGGAAAAGAACTTCTTTTACGAGAGGATATAATAGCATTAACTGCTTTGTTCAACCAGTTGATGGACGTTGATAAGCATTACCAGCGAAAGGAATATTTACTGTTTCCATATTTGGAACAAAAAGGAATTACCGGTCCACCCAAAGTAATGTGGGGAAAACATGACGAAATCAGGGAATTGATTAAAGGCAGCCTCGAAGTGCTTCATACAAAAGACATAAGCCTTGAAGAAATGAAGGCTGTTGCTGATATTTTGCTCTTACCAGCGTTAAAAGGCGTGGAAGACATGACCGGAAAGGAAAACGAAGTCCTGTTCCCAATGAGCCTGGACACGCTGACCGAAGCCGAATGGTACCAAATTCATATACAAACCATGGATATTGGCTATTGCCTGTACGACCCGCCTTTCGACTGGAAGCCGTCTGATTTAACAGATGAAGTGTTTGAGAACCAAAATACTGACCAAATCAAACTGCCTTCAGGAAGTTTTTCAAACGAAGAATTGCTGGCTATTCTGAACACTTTGCCGGTTGATATAACCTTTGTTGATAAAAATGACAAAGTCAAATTTTTCTCTCAGGGAAAAGAAAGAATTTTTACCCGCAGCCGATCCATCATTAAC
>DATCTB010000307.1:0-3790 GCA_036568185.1 Bacteroidales bacterium
AATTTTTTCGCTCAGCGCTTTCTCTGCGCCTCCCCCGAGCCCTCCGCAGTTAAATCTTTTATACTCCTCGTTCCAAAATTTTCCCTAACAAACCATTTCTTATCTTTGCAAGGTACCTTTCAAGTAAACACACTAATATTTGATTCTTAAATTGTAATAAAATGAAAAATCTTTTTACCATCTGTCTCCTCTTTCTAAGCAGTTTTATTTTAGCGCAAAGCGAGGGCGACACCATTTTTGTTGAAACATTTAACTATACCCAAACCCACGGAAGCGGCATCAGGGACACGATGATTGCTTTTCCGGATAACCCGGAACTGACTTTTGAAAAGATTATCATGCTGTATAATATGCGCTGCAAAGATGGCCTGGTTTCAACATCTACAGACAGGAACAAAGGCTGCGGCGAGTGGGATTATTCCTGCAATACCTACATTACCGACTCTTCCAAAGTGGATTCCGTTTTGAGTTTTACGGCTTCTCATTCTATTACCAATTTTTCGGGAAGCACATTCAACTATGTAGAAAGCCCGACCTATGATTTTTACCAATACCGTGAAAAAAATGTGGTGGTTGATGACATTAATTCTGAAACTACAGTAATGGTTGGAACCGGCGAATTGTCGCTCCCAAATGTAATTGATGCAACACAAAATTCAGGTAAATCTCAATATTTGTTTTTAAAAACTGAATTAAATGCTGCCGGTCTTGGCATCGTAGCCGGTGAAATTAACGGCATCATTGTGCCAAATAACAACACCGGTAATCCGAAAGTAGATTTCCTTAAAATAAAAATGAAACAAACTGACAAAACAAGTCTAAGTAGTACCGACCCAGACCTGGATGGTTTTACTGAAGTTTATTTTAATGACCAAACTTTTTCGCCAGGTGGTGAAAGGTTGCAATTTTATACACCTTTTCAATGGGATGGAAATTCTAATATAATAGTTGAATTTTCTTTTACCAACAACATAACAAGCTCAGCGCTTACTATAAGAGGCTCAACAACTTCAGTAGTTTCAGGAATTTATTCCAACAACGGTTTCAGCCTGAACAATGCTGCCGGGGAAATCGAAATTCCAACCGATGCTTTTTCAAGCATCTCTGACGAAGTTACCATCACCTTCTGGAGTTATGGAAATGAAAAATATCAGCCATCAAACAACTGCTTTTTTCATGGAGAAGACGGCAACAATAACCGCACAATCAACATGCACCTGCCCTGGAGCAACAGCAATGTATATTTCGATTGCGGAAATGATGGCGGGTCTTACGACAGGGTAAACAAGGCAGCTTCACCTCAGGAATTTGAAGGAAAATGGAACCATTGGGCCGTTACAAAAAATGCCAACAGCGGTTTTATGAAAGTATATCTGAACGGCAACCTTTGGCTTGACGGCGTTGACAAAACCCGCTTAATTGATATTCAGAATTTTATTATTGGAAATGCCCAGCGAAACCAACTGTATTATTTTGGAAAAATGGATGAAGTAAGTGTTTGGGATGCTGAATTAAGTGAAGAAGAAATTCAAGACTGGATGTATAAACCGATTGACACCAGCCATCCAAAATATTCGAATTTGGTTGCTTATTACAAAATTGATGAAGGCCAGGGTAGCACAACCATGGACGCTTCGGTTCATGCCAAAACCGGAACTATCAACGGTTATATGTATTGGGTATATGAACGGGGAGAAAACCTAAACCACGGTTTTGTTGAAACGAATGAACGCCCAAATCTCGTTTTCGCGCAAGGCGATTATAACATAACAATTACCGATGAAATTGTAACTGATTCAGTTGCCAACATTCCCAACATAGTAAAAGAACTGGAAATTATCCGCAGGTACGGAACGATGGTAAGCGACAGCATCAATGTTGTTTCTGTCAATGAATTTTGGGAAACAACCTATGAAGTTACATACAATCCCGAGGGTTTTGCTATCGATTCAACAGAAGTTGTTCCAACCGGCACAATTGAAATTACAGAACTGGATTATTATAACAGATACCCGATGTGGTTTGAAATCATGTCGTTTGTTACTCCTTACGGAATTTGGCTTGACTTTGGAATGGATGGGAAAACCTGGGTTGTGGATGTAAGCGATTATGCGCCAATTTTGAAAGGAAACAAAAGAATGACCGTGGAAAGAGGCGGCCAATGGCAGGAAGATATGGACATAAAATTTGCCTTTATTGTGGGTACGCCCGCACATGATGTGCTCGATGTGCAGCAATTGTGGAGAGCAGATGCGCGGGATTATAATTCTATTTTGCAAGACAGGTCGTTTGAAGCCCGTGAAGTGATGTTGCGGCCCGATGGCGAACAGTTTAAGATTAGAAGCGTGATAACCGGGCATGGCCAGGAAGGTGAATTTATTGGAAGGTATCATAATATTGTTGTAAATGGAGAAGAATTTAAAAGAAGGGTTTGGACAGAATGTGCCACCAACGCCATCTATCCGCAGGGTGGAACCTGGATTTATGACCGTGCAGGCTGGTGCCCCGGCCAACCGTCCGACTTGGCTGAATACGATATCACCGGCCTGGTAATTCCCGGGCAACTCAATGATGTAGATTACAGCCTTGACGGAGCCAGCGGCACCTCCAATTATATTGTAAACAACCAGCTTGTTACTTACGGAGGGCCAAATTTCAGCCTCGATGCTGCCATTGTGGAGGTGCTGAAACCAAACTCTGCTGACGCGAAAAATGAGCGCTTCAACCCGGCTTGTTCTTACCCCGAAGTGGTTATTAAAAATAACGGTTCATCAACGCTGTATTCACTCGATTTTGAATATTACGAAACGGGTGGCGAAGCACAAACGTTTAGCTGGACAGGTGAATTGGGATTTTTGGACACAACCCTGGTAGTATTGCCGGTGAACGATGTCGCTTTCTGGCTGCCAACTTCCAACGAATTTGTTGTGCATATCAGCAATCCAAACGGAGGCTCTGATGAATACCTACCCAACAATACTTTCAAAACACATTTTGAAGGAGTGGATGTTTTCCCCGCTTCTGATATCATCGTAATTGAATGTAAAACGAATAACTATGGCTGGCAAACCTGGTACACTTTGTACGATGGCGATGGAAATGTTTACCTTGAATGGGACAACCTGGATAATAATACGGTCTATTCAGACCCGTTGATTTTATCATCAGGATGTTATAAATTGCAGATTAACGACAGAGCAGATGATGGATTATACTGGTGGAATAACTCTACCCAGGGCACCGGATCAATGAAAGTTAAAAATTTTGCCGGAGATGTCTTGTACACCTTTGAACCAGAATTTGGCCGCTTTGCTATTTATGAATTTGGTATTGGAGAAATTACATCAACTACGGAAACGCCTGAGCAGCATTACATCAGCGCCTATCCCAATCCTGCTAACGATGAGCTCCATTTATCAGTTGCTGGTTTTGAAAACAGTAAGCTAAGCATTCGCCTGTTAAATGCCATGTCAGCAACAGTGTATGAAAAGGAAATTGCAACTTCATCATCGGTTTTCAACACAACTCTGAATATCGCCCAATTGCCCCCAGGAATTTATTTCCTGCAAGTGCAAAGTGCCGAGTTTTCTGAAATGAAAAAGATTATTAAGAGATAAGGTTTTTTAAAATAATCTATTACCATGAAATCAAAGCCAGTTGGATTCAACAAGCTGAGTTTAATTTTTGCAATGCTACTGTTTGTTTTTCTTGATTTTCATTCTTTAGCACAACAAATTCCTGACACCGCATTTCAATTCGAAATCGAACAGGCAGCTTATCCAATGGGCAA
>DATCTB010000308.1:0-6523 GCA_036568185.1 Bacteroidales bacterium
CTAACGTAACCAATAAATTCCGTCATGATGATTTTTTCTCCTAAAAGCCTTCCTACCAATGTAATATCCTGCGCATTAACCCCAATTAACCACATAATTGGCGCGAAAAGATAACCCAGGATAAATTGCAGGGAAAGCTCATTGTATTTGCCATCAGTAGCACTTTCAATCCAGGAATTCAGGTTAGCCAAATCTCCTATTTTTATTGAAATATAATTGAACATGGCAATAAATGCGATAAAAACCAGCAACATGGCTGCCACATTCACAGCCAGTTTTAAGCCTTGTGTTGTACCGTTTGAAATGGCATCCAACACATTTTTCCCTACTTCCTCTCGTGGAATAATAACATTTGAGTCTATGGGCTCAGTTTGGGGTACTAAAATTTTAGAAACAACAACAGCTCCTGGCGCTGCCATTACCGAAGCAGTTAGCAAATGCTTCGCGAATAACAATCTCTGAACTGGATCGTCACCTCCCAAAAAGCTGATGTACACAGCCAAAACGCCTCCCGCCAAAGTTGCCATTCCTCCTATCATGACCAATAAAATTTCAGATTTATTCATCCTTTCCAAATACGCCTTTATCATCAGTGGCGATTCTGTTTGTCCGAGGAAGATATTTCCTGCAACTGATAAACTTTCAGCACCTGACAATTTCATGAATTTTGACATCAGCCAAGCCAGGCCATAAACAATGTATTGTATGATATTCAAGTAAAAAAGTAGACTTGTTAGCGCTGAAAAGAAGATGATGGTAGGTAAAATTTGAATTGCAAAATTTTGAAGTGAAGACTCGACTTCACCGGAATAAAACGATTTAAACAGAAACAAAGTTCCTGCTTTCGTGAAGTCGAGTATCAACACGAAGGCCTTACCGGCATAATCAAAAATGGCAGCTATGAAAGGAACGTACAATACACCAACGGCAAGGAGCAGTTGAAAAAGCAGGCCAATCCCTACTACCTTCCAATCAATGGATCGGCGATTGGTAGAAAAAATAAAAGAAATAAGCACCAAAACAAAAATGCCAAAAATTCCCCGAAGAATTGTAACCACATTAAAGCCATCGGAGCGCTGAATCTGCAAAAGCGTATTTTTATTGCTTTTTGTTTCCTGCATATCAGCAACGCTTTCGCTATCCGCTTGGCTAACTATAGAGTCAACTATTGGGATGACAACCTGTTCAGTTTGACTGACAGTGTCGTTTTGTGTTGTTGATAATCCCAAAAAACTTAATGAAAAAAATCCGGCTATAAACAGCAGGATCAGGTAGTTTCTTTTCTTTATTTTCATTCGATAATTTTCAAACTGCTGTGTTGTTAACCGTTCCTGGCTTTTCTTTTCTTAATTTCATCCCTCAACCTGGAAGCATCTTCATAGTTTTCCTCGGCGACGGCTTTTTTCAGCATATCCTCAAGTTCTTCCAACAAGTATTCTTCAAGCTTGATTTTTTCGGGCTGCTCTCCGCTATCTTTAATTTTTTCATCTTCCAACTCCTCATCAGTGCCAATGGCAGCATCATCAAGTATTTTTTGATAAGTATAAATCGGGCAATTGAAACGAAGTGCAAGCGCAATGGCATCGGAAGTGCGGCTGTCAATTTCGGTGATAATACCTTTTTGTTCACAAACCAATTTTGCAAAGAAAATACCCTCTTCGAACTTATTGATGACTACTTCAAGAATGTTGATTTGGTAAGTAAGTGCGAAGTTTTTAAACAAATCATGCGTTAGTGGCCTGCTGGGTTTCATTTTTTCAAGTTCAATGGCAATTGCCTGAGCCTCAAATCCCCCAATGATGATAGGCAATCTCAGATTTTCACCCTGAACGCCAAGAATAAGAGCATATGCCCCACTCGACGATTGGCTGTAAGACATGCCCATTATATTCAGTCTGACTTTCTTCATTTCTTTATGTTACAAAAATATAAAAATCAACAAGTTTTTGGGTCTAAAACGAAATAATAAATTCAGTATTTTATTTTTAAGGAACAATTCAAATTTCATTTTGTTAACGAAAAAAAGGAATTCAGATAATAAGCTCAGAATAATTGGTTTTATTTTTCACAGAACTCTAATTTTATTAACAATTCAAACAAATCCGCTTGCCATTTAAGCGAATTTTCTATTTTAGCGCTCCTATCGCAATCGTTTGAAAAATTATTAATTGTATAACTAAATCATTTTTATGAAAAAGATTTTTTCATTACTTGCACTGTTTGCATTGCCATTTTTTGCAGCAGCCAGTGAAGCGGATCTTGTTATTCCCGTGGGAATCAAATCTGAGACAATTCTGTATTGGGGTTTCCTCATCACATTTGCAGGATTCCTTTTTGGCCTTTACCAGTTTATGAAGGTAAAGAAAATAAGGGCACACAGTTCGATGCTTGAAGTGGCTGATGTGATTTATGAAACAGGCAAAACTTACCTGATCCAGCAAGGAAAATTCCTGGCAATTTTATTCCTGTTTATTGGAACGGCAGTAGCCTTTTATTTTGGTTGGCTTTCAGACGCTCACTTTGGAATTGGCGGTGTTGCAATGATTCTTGGTTGGACCATCATTGGAATTCTAGGTTCCTATAGTGTAGCATGGTTTGGAATCAGAATGAATACACTTGCCAACTCAAGAATGGCATTTGCTTCGCTGGAAAGAAAACCCATCAAATTGCTGAACATACCGTTGAATGCAGGAATGAGCATTGGGGTTGTACTGATTTCCCTTGAATTAATCATGATGTTAATCATCTTATTATTCGTACCCGGAGAGTACGCCGGAGCCAGCTTTATAGGTTTTGCAATTGGTGAATCACTCGGTGCTTCGGCTTTAAGAATTGCCGGTGGTATTTTTACAAAAATTGCGGACATCGGTTCTGACTTAATGAAAGTTATTTTCAAAATTGGTGAAGACGACCCGCGTAATCCCGGAACAATTGCTGACTGTGTTGGCGATAATGCAGGCGACAGTGTTGGCCCTACCGCCGACGGTTTTGAAACTTACGGTGTTACTGGAGTTGCGTTGATTTCATTTATTTTACTCGCCGTTACTGATGTTCATTACCAGGTTCAATTGCTTTCATGGATATTTTTAATGCGTATTTTAATGATTGTTACCTCCATTGTAGCATTCTGGATTAACGGAGCAATTACTGAAGCAAAATACAGCAAAGCTGATGACCTTGATTTCGAAAAACCTTTAACCAGCCTGGTTTGGATAACATCCATCCTTTCCATTCTTGTTACTTTTGCGGTTAGTTATTTAGTAATTCACGACCTGCCTAATCAACTTTGGATTACACTTTCAGTAATTATAAGTGTTGGAACATTAGGTGCCGCATTGATTCCTGAATTTACCAAATTGTTTACCAGCCCCAAATCTACACATGTTAACGAAGTTGTAGAGGCCTCCAAAAAAGGCGGTGCATCCCTCAATATTTTATCAGGTTTGGTAGCTGGAAACTTCAGCGCATTCTGGATGGGCATGGTTTTCTTCCTACTCATGTTTGTTGCATATTTCACAAGTACTTTCGGATTGTCCGATTTCATGATTTATCCATCAATTTTTGCATTTGGATTGGTAGCCTTCGGTATGCTCGGAATGGGGCCCGTAACCATTGCAGTTGATAGTTATGGCCCGGTAACCGACAATGCACAGTCGATTTATGAGTTATCCTTAATTGAAGAAAACAGAAAAGAAACTATTGCTGAAATTGAAAAAGACTTTGGTTTTACACCTGATTTCGAAAAATCAAAATATTACCTGGAAGCCAATGATGGTGCTGGAAATACATTTAAAGCTACCGCGAAACCTGTGTTAATTGGAACTGCGGTGGTGGGTGCTACAACCATGATTTTTTCAATTATCCTGGTAATACAGCACACACTCGGGGTGAAACCTGAAGAAATTCTCAACTTGTTGAATCCTTATTCCATCATGGGATTCTTGTTGGGAGGAGCGGTTATTTATTGGTTCACAGGCGCTTCCATTCAGGCGGTAACAACAGGAGCTGCGCGCGCAGTTGAATTTATCAAAAAGCACATCAACCTTGACCCAAATGCTCCCAAGAAAGCAGATGTTGAAAAATCGAGGCAAGTTGTGCAGATTTGTACTGTCTATGCACAAAAAGGAATGTGGAATATTTTTATAGCGATATTCTCATTTGCTCTTGCCTTTGCATTTCTATCAGCACCTTCAGAAACAAGTAATGCCTCAGTATCTTTGTTTGTTAGTTATTTGCTTTCAATTGCTTTCTTTGGGCTTTTCCAGGCAATTTTTATGGCTAATGCCGGCGGTTCGTGGGACAATGCCAAAAAAGTGATTGAAGTTGATATGAAAGAAAAAGGAACTGAACTGCATGCCGCATCAGTAGTTGGCGATACTGTTGGTGACCCATTTAAAGACACATCATCAGTTGCGATGAACCCTGTAATTAAATTCACCACTTTGTTTGGTTTGCTTGCTATGGAAATTGCCATTGCACCACAATTCAGGGCTGCTGCTCATTATGTCGGCATTTTCTTCCTGGTTGTCGCTTTGGTTTTTGTTTACAGGTCATTCTACAAAATGAGGATTAATAATTAGAAATATTTTTTTTAATGAAAAGGGAGCTGAATTTCAGTTCCCTTTTTTTATGGATTATTTTTATTATTTCTAAACAAGATTTGCCTGAAACTGTTATGTATCTAATTAAAGATGATTACTTTTGCAACCTGATTTAGTTTCAGAAAATAAATTCTTTATCTTATTCTTATTCAATAGTTTAAAAAGTAAATTCGGTAAACATGATTGCAAATAATTTTATCTCCCGCCATAACGGGCCAAGAAAAGAGGATGTACAAAAAATGCTGGAAAGCATGGGCTTGAATTCAGTTGATCAATTAATTGATGAAACAGTACCAAAAGGAATCAGGTTACCGAATCCCTTGAACATCGAAAATGGAATGAGTGAATATGAATACCTGAACCATATCAGGAATCTTTCAACAAAAAACAAAGTCTTCAAATCGTATATTGGTTTGGGGTATTACAACACAATTACACCCTCAGTAATTTTAAGAAATGTATTTGAAAATCCAGGTTGGTACACATCTTACACACCTTACCAGGCAGAAATTTCGCAAGGCAGGCTTGAGGCTTTGCTTAATTTTCAAACCATGGTTTCTGACTTAACAAGCATGCCAATAGCGAATGCAAGCTTATTGGATGAAGGCACTGCAGCCGCTGAAGCAATGCTGATGTTGCACGCATCAAGGCCAAGGGTGCAGGTGAAAGCTGATGCAAACGTATTTCTTGTTTCTGAAGGAATGTTTCCGCAGAGTATTGAAGTGCTTAAAGCGCGTGCAGAATCCAAAGGAATTCAATTACTTATCACCGACAGAGATAAATTTGAGTTGAATGATAAAGTTTTTGGCTGCATGGTGCAATACCCTGACCAAAAAGGGGAAATTGTTGACCACCCACATTTAGTGGAAAAAGCGAAGGAAAACAATATTCCAATTGCCGTTGCCACTGATTTGATGAGCCTTACATTGCTTACTCCACCCGGAGAATGGGGAGCAGCCGTAGTTTTTGGCTCAACACAAAGGTTTGGAATTCCAATGGGTTTTGGTGGCCCACATGCTGCCTTTTTTGCAACCACTGAAGAATATAAACGCAATATTCCCGGTAGGATAATAGGAATTTCAAAAGATGTGAATGGTAACGATGCTTTGCGAATGGCTCTACAAACCCGCGAACAACACATCAAACGTGAACGTGCTACTTCAAACATATGCACAGCCCAGGCATTACTGGCAATAATGGCCAGTTTTTATGCAGTTTACCATGGAAAAGATGGTTTGAAAAACATTGCACTCGATATTCACCAAATGGCAGTAGCATTAAGCGAAAAACTTGAAAAAATTGGTTTTAACCAAATCAACCCGAATTTCTTTGATACTTTGTTTGTTGAAATTCCAGGAAATATTTCAATTGAAAAAATTAAAAAAGAAGCTAATGACAATAAAGTGAACTTCAGGTATTTCGATAACAACAAACATATCGGCATTAGTCTTGACGAAACAACTTCAATTCAGGATTTAAATAATATTTTAGAAATATTGGCTAAATCTTCTGGAAAACAAAAAGTTGAAGTTACGAGTTCAGACATGGAAAAAGCTTCAAAAACAAAATTTCCAGAAAAATATGCCCGCAAAAGCAGTTACCTGGAACACGCGGTTTTCAACCAATATCATTCGGAAACTGAGATGATGCGCTATCTGAAAAAACTTGAAAATAAGGACATAGCCCTGAATCGTTCAATGATTCCTCTTGGAAGCTGCACGATGAAACTCAATGCTGCCTCTGAATTGATGCCACTTAGTTGGCCAGAATTTGCCAATATTCACCCATTTGTTCCAAAAGAACAGGCAGAAGGATACTTAAAAATCATTGCGGAAATGAGTGATATACTCTGCGAAGTAACGGGTTTTGCAGGAATCTCTTTTCAACCAAACTCAGGTGCCGCTGGCGAATATACTGGTTTG
>DATCTB010000309.1:0-10989 GCA_036568185.1 Bacteroidales bacterium
CGCTTTGTTCACCTGGTATGGAATCGAGGTAGCAATAATACGTTCACGTCCATTCGGAGTTTCTTCAATAGTCACCTCTCCCCTCATGACAATTCGTCCTCTCCCGGTTTCAAAAGCGCTGATAACACCTTCATAACCATAAATTTGCCCTCCTGTTGGGAAGTCAGGCGCCTGAACTAATTTAATCAATTCAGAAATTTCAATTTCATTGTTATCAATATAGGCAAGTGTGCCGTCAATTACCTGCGAAAGGTTATGTGGAGCCATATTTGTAGCCATTCCTACCGCAATACCCGAAGCTCCATTAATTAATAAATTTGGGATTTGTGTGGGTAAAACAGTTGGTTCCTGGAGGCTATCGTCAAAGTTATTCTGAAAATCTACTGTTTCTTTTTCAAGGTCAACCAGCATTTCTTCAGCTATTTTCCTAAGTCTCACTTCAGTATAACGCATTGCAGCCGGATTGTCTCCATCAATCGAACCAAAGTTTCCCTGTCCTTCAACCAAAGGATATCGCAACGACCAATCCTGCGCCATTCTTACCATAGAATCATAAACTGAGGTATCGCCATGAGGATGATACTTTCCGAGTACTTCCCCAACAATCCTTGCTGATTTTTTATAGGACCTATTTGATAAAACACCCAAATCGTACATGCCATATAAAACTCGCCTGTGAACTGGTTTCAATCCATCTCTTACGTCAGGCAAAGCCCGCGAAACAATAACCGACATTGAATAATCAATGTAGGCTGACTTCATCTGGTTTTCAATGTTTACCTTAACAATTCTTTCACCGTCAAACACACTTTCCATTTGCTAAAAATTACAATTAATTTTTTTATTTTGTAAGATGGCAAAGGTACGAATTTAAGATGTAATATTTAGTTTTCAAAATGTAATAAAACCTATTTATGTTAACAGTTTTCTGTTAACAAAACAGTGACTGCTGCTTCTTACTTTCGTTTATTGGCATTATTTTTGACAATAAAGAAATTAACTACTAAATAGAACATGCTAATTGCGGTCAAATTCTTCATATAAATATATTGTGAATGAATCCAAGGCATCAAGCATGTAAGTTTTATTTAATTTTGCAAAATAAACCTATAACTATATGGACGGAAAATTTTCAAAAAGAGCGAAAGATGTGCTTACTTTCAGTCGGGAAGAAGCAATTAGGCTCGGAAATAGCTATATTGGACTAGAACACCTTTTACTTGGTATTTTTCGAGAAGGCGAAGGCCTTGCTGTTCAACTGCTCAATTATTTTAATGTTGACTTTGCCCAGTGCAAAAAAAGTATAGAAAACGATATTCGGACAAATAACGAGGTTTCAGTTAGTTATGACAATATACCCATGGCTCAGCAAGCTGTAAAAGCCTTGAAAATAACCTATCTTGAAGCGAAAGTTTTTAATAGTGATGAAATTGGAACCGAGCATTTGTTACTGGCAATTTTAAAAGACAACAATAACCTGGTTACTTCCAAACTGGGAAAATATGGCGTAAATTATGCCAATGTGCGCGATGAGTTGATACTAATTATGAAGGAGAAAATGGATAGCCCAGAAACAATTACTCCAAAAGCAGAATTACCAGGTGATACTGAGGATGACCCGGAAGCAGGCAAATCATTTGGTGCTACAAAAAAAATCGCTGATCCAAAATCTAAAACACCTGTTTTGGATAATTTTGGTCGTGATTTGACCAGAATGGCAGAAGAAGGCCGCCTGGATCCAATTGTTGGCCGCGACAAAGAATTACAGCGAATCTCGCAGGTTTTGAGCAGGCGCAAAAAAAACAACCCAATATTAATTGGTGAACCAGGTGTAGGAAAATCTGCAATTGCCGAAGGTCTTGCTTTGCGAATTATCGACCGGAAAGTTTCCAGGGCATTATTTAATAAGAGAATTGTTACACTCGACTTGGCTTCTATAGTTGCCGGAACAAAATATCGTGGTCAGTTTGAAGAAAGAATGAAAGCCGTTCTGAACGAACTGGAAAAAAATCCCCAGATTATTCTTTTTATTGATGAAATTCATACCATCGTTGGAGCCGGAAATGCTTCCGGTTCGCTCGATGCTTCAAACATGTTCAAACCTGCGCTAGCCCGTGGAGAACTGCAGTGCATAGGCGCTACCACGCTTGACGAATACAGACAATATATTGAGAAAGACGGTGCACTGGAAAGACGTTTTCAAAAAGTATTGGTCGATCCAACGAGTCCAGATGAAACTAGAGAAATTCTTAATAATATTAAACAGAAATATGAAGACCATCACCTAGTAAAGTATAACGATGACGCAATAAAAGCTTGTGTTACTTTGACAAACCGCTACATCAGCGACCGTTTTTTACCTGATAAGGCAATTGATGCTCTGGATGAGGCTGGAGCCAGGGTTCATATCAATAATATCCATGTTCCTTCTGAAGTAATCAATCTTGAAAATTCAATTGAAGAAATAAAAACGAAGAAGACTCAAGCAATAAAAAGTCAGAAATTTGAAGAAGCAGCGCAATTTCGTGATATTGAAAGGCGATATACTGATGAACTGGTAAAAGCAAAGCACCGTTGGGACGAAGAGGCGAAAATTCACCGCGAGGAAGTTACTGAGGAGAATGTAGCTGAAGTTGTTGCAATGATGACGGGTATCCCGGTTCAAAATATAGCACAAAGCGAAAGTCAGCGCTTAATTAATATGGAGAGTGAACTGCAGAAAGAAGTCGTTGGGCAAAACGATGCAATACTTAAAGTGGTAAAAGCCATTCGTCGAAATCGGGCGGGACTGAAGGACCCCAACAAACCAATTGGCTCTTTTATTTTCTTAGGACCAACTGGAGTTGGAAAGACCTACCTGGCAAAAATGCTGGCGAAATTCCTCTTCGACACTGAAGACGCAGTTGTAAGGGTGGATATGAGTGAATACATGGAGAAATTTGCCGTTTCGCGTCTGATTGGAGCACCCCCCGGTTATGTTGGTTACGAGGAAGGCGGGCAATTAACTGAAAAAGTTAGAAGAAAACCCTATTCTATAGTTCTTCTCGACGAAATTGAAAAGGCACACCCCGATGTATTTCACCTTTTACTTCAGGTGCTTGATGATGGCCTTCTGACTGATGGTTTGGGACGCAGGGTTGATTTTAAAAATACAATAATTATCATGACTTCCAATATTGGGTCGCGTCAATTAAAAGATTTTGGTCAGGGTGTTGGATTTTCAACACAGGCAAAGCGCGAAAGCAAATCTTCGCATACAACAGGAGTAATTGAAAATGCTTTAAAGCGTGCTTTTGCACCAGAGTTCCTGAACCGTATTGATGATGTTGTTATTTTCGATTCACTCGAAAGAGAAGATATTCACAAAATAATTGATATTGAATTATCTCATTTATATGGCCGTATCGAAAGCATGGGCTACAAAATGAAAGTGAATGCCAAGGCCAAAGATTACATAATTGAAAAAGGCTGGGATGAACAATTTGGAGCTCGTCCGCTGAAGCGGGCAATCCAAAAATACATCGAGGATTCACTGGCAGAAGAAATCATCAAATCCAACCTGAAAGAAGGAGATGTTATCAGCGTTGGATACGATACATCCAAAGATGAAATAAAAATTTCGATCACGAAAAAGAAATAGGAGAAGCAATAATTTATAGTGAATAATAGAAGTCCCGGGAGTAAATAAATCACCGGGATTTTTTTTACACTTAAAATCAAATTACAAATTGAAAACAATCAAATAGTTTGAACTTTTCTATCTTTGCCAATCTAAAAATTAAAAAAAAGAAATGTATGGCCACACAAGCAGCTTTAAAAGGAGGTGAATTTTTAATTAAAAATGTCAGTTACCAGGATGTTTTTATTCCTGAAGAATTTAATGAAGAACAAAGGATGATAGCAGAAACCTGCGAGGATTTTGTTACAACCGAAGTAGCACCTAATTTTAATGCACTTGACAATCATGAGGCAGGCCTGTTACCATCGCTTCTCAAAAAAGCCGGCGACATGGGACTCCTAGGTATTTCTGTTCCTGAAGAATTTGGTGGTTTTGGTCAATCTTTTCTTACAAATATGAAAGCCAACGAATCCATAGGATCTGCCTATTCTTTTTCTGTAGCTTTTATGGCACATACCGGAATTGGAACCTTGCCCCTCCTCTATTATGGAAATCAGGAACAACACGAAAAATATATGCCATTTTTAGCCAGTGGCGAAATGTTGGCTGCCTATTGCCTTACCGAACCCAATGCCGGCTCCGACGCAAACGCTGGAAAATCAAAAGCAGTCTTAACTGAAGATGGAAAACATTATATTTTGAATGGACAAAAAATGTGGATTACCAACGGTGGTTTTGCTGATTTGCTGACAGTTTTTGCCAAAATTGATAATGACAGAGTACTTAGTGCTTTTATTGTCGAATCAAAATGGGAAGGCATTACCATGAATCCCGAGGAACATAAAATGGGGATAAAAGGTAGCTCCACACGACAAATATTTTTTAATGATGTAAAAGTTCCGGTAGAAAACCTTCTTGGAAAACGTGGCGAAGGATTTAGAATTGCTTTAAATATCCTGCATATTGGCCGTATTAAATTGGGGGCAACCGTTATTGGTGGTATGCGCCGTGCAATTAACCATTCAGTAACATATGCTATCGAGCGTAAACAGTTCGGTTCTTCTTTGGCTGAATTTGGGGCTATTAAACACAAAATGGGTGAGCAAATTGTTAAAATGTTTGCAACCGAATCAGCCGTTTACCGTGCCAGTAAAGACATGGAAGATAGTATTGAAAGTTTTAAGGGAGAAGGAAAAACTTATGGGGAAGCGAATATTGAAGGCGTCGCTGAATATGAACCGGAATGTGCGTTACTTAAAGTATTCGGCTCTGAATCACTGGATTATATCGTTGACGAAATGGTGCAAATATTTGGTGGCATGGGTTTTTCATCCGAAGCTCCTGCTGACAGGTCATACCGCGATTCAAGAATTAACAGAATTTTTGAAGGAACCAACGAAATCAACAGGTTAATTACTGTTGACGCAACGATGAAGAAAGGAATGAAGCACCGGATTGATTTATTCGAGGCTGCTCAGGAAATTCTAGAAAATATTGAAAAACAAAAAGCTGTGGATAATTCTTCAAACGATTATTATGCAATAAAACATGCTCATGTAAATAATCTTAAAAAAGCAGCTATCATGCTCTTACCGGTTATTTCAGAGAAGTTTTCGCGCAAACTGATGTTTGAAGAAGAAATCCTAATGAGCATTTCCGACATGATAATGAATGTATACGTGCTGGAATCAACCATACTTAGGGTTGAAAAAATGGATAAAAACAATATGAAACAGGATATGTCTTTATATAAAGATATTCTCGATGTATTGAACCAGGAAACAATTCATATGATCTATCAATCAGGTTTTGATGCAATAGGATCTTTTGCTGAAGGTGATCAGAAAAAACAACTAATTGAATTGCTTGAAACCTTAACCAAATCTGAATCAGTAAATGTTAAAGATGCAAGGAGACGCATATCGGGCAAGCTGATCGATGATGGGTTGTATAAGTTTTAAAGATAAAATTTCAAAAAAAAATCCAGTTGTGTAACTGGATTTTTTTTGTTTCTGCAGGAAATACTACAATTTCAAAATACTTTTTCCAATAACAACTCTTTGTATTTGGTTAGTACCTTCATAAATCTGGCACAATTTTGCATCACGCATCATTTTTTCAACCAAATAATCATTCGAATATCCTTCGCCAGCCATAACCTGTACCGCATCGGTTGTAACTTTCATAGCTACATCTGTAGCTAAAAGTTTCGACATGGCAGATAACATATTTGCAGACTTATGTCCGGTATCATAGGCCCAGGCAGCATTCCATGTAATTAACCTGGCAGCTTCTATTTCAGTAGCCATATCGGCAAGCATAAAACTCACACCTTGATTTACTGTAATAGGCTTCCCAAATTGAATTCTGTTTTTCGCCCAATCCCTTGATGTTTCATAAGCTTCACGCGCGTTTCCTATGCTGAGGGCAGCAACGCCTGTGCGCGTTCTTTCAAAAGTTTTCATGGCAAGTAAAAAACCCTGTCCCTCCTGCCCTATCCTGTTTTTAACAGGAATTTCAACATTTTCAAAAATAAACTCAGTTTGAACTGAAGCACGCTGTCCCATTTTCTGCATATCTCCAACAATTTTTACACCTGGCGATTTGGTTGGCACCACAAAAGCAGTTAAACTCCTGGCTCCTTTTGAAGGATCTGTCAAGGCAAAAACAGTAATGAACGAGGAAACACTGCCATTGGTAATAAAGCGTTTGTGGCCATTCATTATGTATTTATCACCATGAAGAATGGCTTCAGTTTTTATACCTGCAACATCCGAACCGGCATTGGGCTCGGTTAAGGCATACGCGGCAACGCTGCGTTCTTCATTAATCTGGCCAAATAGTCTTTTTTTCTGTTCATCACTTGCACCAATATACAAAGGTGTAAGTGCAAGGGTGTTGGCATCCATACAAATCCCGATTCCTACGCATCCGGCGCCTAATTCTTCGGAAGCCAAGGCGCTTTCAAAAATATTATGCCCCGAGCCCCCGAACTCTGCCGACATTGGGCCATTCATCATGCCTTCTGCGTAAGCTGCCTTAACTATTTCCCACGGAAATTCTGCCAATTGATCATACTTCCGGGCGTTGGGCCGCATGTATCGGTCAGCAAAATCTTTCGTTTTTTCTTTAATTTCAATTTGTCTTGGGTCCAATGAAAAATCAACCATTTCTTTAATTTTTTATTAAAAATGAATTTTTTGAAAGTAACTTAACAAATTTAAATGAAAAGTTGATTCAACCTAAAAATGTTCCATCTTTTTCAATATTGTGAAAAAAATTATACTTATTCATTTTCAATATCTTTGGACTATAATTCAATAAATGAAATACGCTTCATACAAAAAAGGGTTTAAAGTGTACCTTCAACTGGAAAGGGCGTTGTCGGCCAATACTGTTGAAGCTTATTTGCATGATGCTGATTTGCTTTTCAACTTCTTGATTCATGCAGAAAATGAAAAAAGCCTTCAACAAATTAAACTTAAAGACTTGCGTTCCTTTATTTCATTTATTAATAAAATGGAATTTGCGCCTTATTCACAGGCTCGTATTATTTCTGGAATAAAGACTTTTTTCCGTTATTTGATTGAGGAGCAGATAATACATGAAGATCCGACCGAATTACTTGAAGCACCAAAACTTGGCAGGAAGCTACCTGACATTCTGAGCATTGATGAAATTTTTAAAATAATTGAATCTGTTGACCTTTCCTCTAAACAAGGTGAGCGCAACAAAGCAATTATTGAAACGCTTTATGGATGCGGGCTGCGGGTTTCGGAGTTGATAGGTTTGAAAATTTCGGACTTGCATTTTAATGAAGGATTTATTTCTGTTACAGGAAAAGGAAACAAACAAAGGCTGGTTCCAATTGTGAAATCGGCAAGCAAACAGATTGATATTTATTTGAATCAGGTAAGAATGCTTGGGAAGATTCAAAAAAAATCAGAAGACATTGTATTCCTGAACGTTCGTGGAGGAAAAATGAGCCGGCAGATGATTTTTTTAGTTGTAAAAAAACAAGCCGAATTGGCCGGAATAAGAAAAACAATCAGTCCACATACTTTTCGCCATTCTTTTGCAACCCATTTGGTTCAAAATGGCGCTGACCTAAGGGCAGTTCAGGATTTGCTTGGGCATTCATCCATTATCACAACCGAAATATATACCCACCTCGATTCAAAAGATTTGAGAAAAGCTGTTTTAAAATATCACCCAAGAAGCTTGTAGGGATTAACTATTCGACTATTTCGATATTTCCTTTGGTATCAATAAAAACACCAAAATTCATATAAACCAGAAGACCTTCCCTGAAAAAGAAATCCATCATGCTTTCATCATAGGACAACCTGGTATCAACTTCTTCTATTTCAGTTTCGTACTTTTCGTGACCATTTTTTTTCATCAGGGCAATTAATTCTTCTTCGGAGTAACCAATTATTTCCTTTCCAAAAAGTGTAGTTTTTGGATGGTCAACTTCTATACCTGCCAGGATTTGATTTGGCAGGCCGACAAAAAAAGCAGAAAACCCCAATTGCCAGTAATTCAGCACTGTTGTATTGGTAACTTCGTCATCATCGTAGTGTTCCAAATCATCCGGTTCTCCGTACTGTCTGACAAAATCGTCCATTCCCACACCAAATTTGATGTCGCCATAACCAACATTTGGCTTTATTTCATAATTCGTTATCATGATTGTAACTTAAAATTGTGCAGATTTTATTTGTTTTGGTTAACAAACATAAAAAAAAAGAATTTCAATTCAGAATAAAAATAAAATTACTTGAAAGGTGAATCAGGTTCTCTGGACATCACTTTGTAAATTATGTTATCTATTTTCTCAGGAAAGAATTTATTTAACAAAGAAGTAACCTTTCCTTCAGCTGTAAGAACAATGTTTTTCTTGCGTTTTCTCACAGCTTTGTATATATGTTCTGCAACTTCTTCAGGCTTCATCATTTTTTCTTCAATCCGAGGAGACTCACCTTGCGGTGAACCATTTGCCGTTAGCGAACGTCTGCGAATATCAGTAGCAGTAAAGCCTGGATATGCAACCAAAACGTGTAAATCTTTTTTAAGGTTTTCCGTTCGTACGCATTGCAAAAAGCCATTGATTGCAAACTTTGATGCCGAATACCCCGACCTGCCTGGCAACCCGGTAATCCCTGCAACAGAAGAAATGCCGACAATACTTCCTTTTTCTTTAATAATATAAGGTAGTGCATATTTGGTGCAATAAACAGTTCCCCAAAAATTAACGTCCATTACCCGTTTGATTACTAAAAGATCTGTAGTTTCAAAATTGGCGCGCATCGAAATTCCAGCATTGTTGATTAGCACATCTATTTTACCGTATTTTGAAATAGCGGTGTCAATCAAACTTTTGCATTCACTTTCTATACTTACATCAGTTTGAAGAAAACTGATTTCACCATTTTTACTTTCAATGTCGCTGGCAATTTCCTGTAGTTTTTCCAAATTTCTGCCACATATAACTACAAAAGAGCCTTTTAAAGAATACTCGTAGGCAAGCGCTTTTCCAATACCAGAGGTAGCACCTGTAATAACTACCACTTTATCTTTCATGCAGTATATTTTTTACAAAGAAATACAATTCAAAAAATTTTGTATGAAATTAATCTTTTAAAATGAAAAGTGGCAATAAATATCTGATTTCATTGGATATTATTTTTTCATGTGCCTGTCCATTTCGCGTTTATGGTCTTTTTCTTTCAGGTTTTCACGTTTGTCAAAATAATGTTTTCCCTTAGCCAGCGCTATTTCCAGCTTGGCCAGCCCTCTTTCATTGATAAAAAGTAAAACCGGAACAATGGTCATACTTTTTTCCTTCACTTTGGTATTTAGTTTTTTTAGTTCGCGTGCAGTCATCAGTAGTTTCCTGTCGCGCTTTGCCAGGTGGTTATTGTAAGTTCCGTATGTGTATTCGGCAATATGCATACCACGCACGAACAGTTCGCCACCTTCAAAATAGCAATACGACTCTGAAAGATTAGCTTTACCATCGCGCAGGCTTTTTATTTCAGTTCCGGTTAATACGATTCCGGCAACGAATTTTTCAATTAGAAAATATTCCCAACTGGCGCGTTTGTTACGTATTTTAACCCGGTTACTCATTGAATTTACTTGCTGAAAAGAGAATTTTCGATAATTCTATTCCTGTTCTATATATTTAAAAATCAATTCAAAATTGCCATCATTCAGGAAGGAAATTGCCATGTATTTCCCGTCAGGAGATATAACAGGGTTTTCCTGAACAATTAATGCCTGATAAATATCGAAAATAGACGTGCCATCCTTTTGCATACTACTAACTGTATAGCCAATGTCCGTATTTACATAAATTATCCGGAAACTGTCAGGTGTCCATGATGGATTGAACAATGCAGTTTCGGTTGATTGAAAAGCGAAGTCGCCATACCAGTTTACAACGTAAATGGAGCTCTGATTTGCATTGAATTGATCGGAATATGAAAATGCAATATGCTTACCATCAGGTGATAGAGCGGGTTCTTGACAATTACCACCCAAATCGGTTAATTTATTCAAGTTGTTATATTTAAAATCGTAAGTATAAATCTGCCAGGTTTTTGAATTTTCGTCATAACCCGAAAATGTAACCATGGTATCATATTTTGAAAAGGAAGCGTTCCTGCATTGAATATTTCTGTCGATGAGTAATTTCTGTTCACCGGTTGTCAAATCCAATACGTATAATTGGTCTTCCCCGCTTTCATCAGAAGTAAATACAATACTATTTCTGCCCGGGTACCAAACAGGATCAGTTTCGTTGAATTTATTTTTGGTTAATTGCACAAGTGAATCTTTTTCAATAATATACATAAAAATATTCCAGTCAAGGTAGCGGTCTGACTGGAAAAGCAATGCTTTACCATCCGGCGACCAGGCAGGATTGGTGTTATTGCCGATTCCTCCTGAAACTGATTGCGAAAGGCCGGGTATTAAAACCTGGGAATTGCCCGGAAGATTTATTAACAACAAACTGATTAAAGCAACCAGAAATAAAGTGTTACTGTTATGAAAAAATGAATTTGATTTTATTTTCACGTTCTATTAATTTAGTTGACAAATATAGCAATTCAGTTGAAGTTAGCAGGCCAAACTTTTCTTTGATAAAACTAAAATTTTAAAGAAATTCCTGCCATAAAATTAAATTCAGCCTGAGGGTAATAGCCATTCAGTTCGTATTTCACATTTTCGTAATAATATGGATAAACCCATGCGTTGCTTTCATATTTTGCATTGAAAATATTATTCAGGCTTAAAATAAAACCTATTTCGCTGACTAACTTAGTTTTAACTGAATAATAAAAATTCAGGTTACTAACGAAATA
>DATCTB010000310.1:0-3110 GCA_036568185.1 Bacteroidales bacterium
ACTTACGTGGTGAGGGCAACCGAAGAAAAAGAAGCCGAAAAACTAAGAAAAGATGCCAAAATCCTGGAAGAAGCAGGGTGTTTCGGAATCGTTCTTGAAAAAATACCTTCTGCACTTGCAGCCGAGGTAACCCAATCAGTAAAAATACCAACCATCGGAATTGGAGCTGGCTCCGAAGTGGATGGGCAGGTGTTGGTTTTGCATGACATGCTGGGTATAAACCAGGAATTTTCCCCCCGTTTTTTAAGGCGTTACCACAACCTCCACGACGAAATGATTAAAGCTTTCATTGCTTACTTAACTGACGTAAAATCAGGAGAGTTTCCGAGCGAACGCGAGCAATATTAAACTCAAAATGCCAGATTTAAATTCTATTTCTTCCCGTATCCTTTTTGAAGACAACCACCTGATTATTGTCAACAAACTTCCCTCAGAAATTGTACAAGGCGACAAAACCGGCAACCAGCCAATGAGTGAGTTGCTGAAAGAATATATCAAAGAAAAATATGACAAACCCGGCGATGTGTTCCTGGGAGTGGTGCACCGCATCGACCGCCCCGTGAGCGGGGCAGTGGTTTTTGCCCGCACCAGCAAAGCCCTTTCGCGGATGACCGATTTAATCAGGAAACGGGAAATCAAGAAAACCTATTGGGCAATTGTGAAAAACCGCCCGCCGGAAGATGAAGCCACTTTAACAAATTTCCTTAGCAGGAACGAAGCCAAGAACAAGTCCTTTGTCACTAAAAATGAAGGAAATGGTGCAAAAGAAGCCATTTTGAGCTACAAGTTAAAAGCCAAAAGCAACGATTATTTTTTGCTTGAAATTAATCTCGAAACCGGTCGCCACCACCAAATAAGGGCACAAATGGCTGCCATTGGCTGCCCAATTAAAGGCGATCTGAAATATGGTTTTGCCCGCAGCAACCCTGACGCATCAATCAGTTTACATGCAAGGTCTGTTGAATTTATTCATCCTATAAGAAAAGAGCCCCTTATTGCAGTTGCCAATCCACCTGATGATTCGCTTTGGAACTTTTTTTTAGCAGCCGATTCTGCTGCAGGGCACAACAATTAGCCTAATTTTCGTTTTATTTTTATAAAATCATTTGCACCTATGGTTGCCAAAACGCATTATTATTCCAAAAACGAAGAATTACTCAATGTAATTACGCACGGAATTGGGTTTTTGCTGAGTGTTGTTGCGTTGGTTTTTCTAGTGGTTCACGCAAGTAGTGATGGAACCGTTTGGCATGTTGTCAGTTTCGCCATTTACGGAGCAAGCCTTGTTGTCCTTTATTTGGCTTCAATGCTTTTTCATTCAGCTAAAAACCAAAAAACAAGAGCCAGGCTGAATGTTTTCGACCATGCTTCTATTTATCTTCTGATTGCAGGAACTTACACACCTTTTGCACTGGTTACACTGCATGGCGCCTGGGGTTGGAGTATTTTTGGTACTATTTGGGGTCTGGCAATTGCTGGTATTGTTCTAAAATTATTTTTTACTGGACAATATAATTTCCTTTCAACCCTGTTGTATATTTTTATGGGATGGATAGTATTGATTGCAATCGTACCGCTTGTCCACGCATTGTCTTTTAGCGGATTGATGTGGCTGTTTGGCGGAGGCTTATTTTACACAATTGGGGCAGTTATTTTTCTGATTGACAAGTTGCCTTACAACCATGCCATTTTCCATTTTTTTGTACTAGCCGGAAGCGCCTGCCACTTTGTTGCTGTTTTCTGCTATGTTCTTTGAATAAATTTTTAAAAATTTGGTTCAATTAATTGGTATTTTTGAAGGCATGAAACCAAACAAGCAAAAAACACCTTTACTTTTTATTATCATTCTTGTTTTGATTTCTGTAAATCTGAAAGCCCAATATTTTGTTAATGGGCAAGACCCGGCATCCATCAAGTGGAAGCAAATAAAAAATGGGCAATTTCAAATCATTTTTCCTGAAAATTACGACAGCGTTGCGCAATATTATTCCAATTTACTGCAACTGGTCAGCCCTTTCGTGAGCCAGCCTTACAATCCGAAATTGCATAAAATTTCACTCATTTTGCACAACCGTACCACTACTTCCAACGCCATGGTTGCTATTGCTCCTCAAAGAATGGAGTTTTTTGAAATGCCCGCGCAAAATACTTATCCCCAAATCTGGCAGGACCAGCTTTCTTTGCATGAATACAGGCATGTTGTCCAGGAAAACAAAATGCGGCAAGGACTGACCAAAGGTTTGTTTTTCCTGACCGGAGAACAAGGATTGGCTGCTGTTTTTGGAGGTTTTGTGCCTTTTTGGTTTATCGAAGGCGATGCGGTTGTTTCCGAAACCATGTTCAGCAATAGCGGGCGTGGCAGGTCGCCTGACTTCCTTTATCCGCTTAAAGCGCAAGTGCTCGACAAAAAGATTTACAAATACGACAAAGCCGTTTATGGGTCCTACAAAAATTTTGTCCCTGACCACTACCAGCTCGGTTATCAGTTAGTAGCTAACGCGAATTTAAATCACGGAATAGAGATGTGGGACAAAACCCTCGACTTGGTCGCACGCAGGTTTTATTACATAATGCCTTTTAGTGTTGGAATGAAAAAAGGGACCGGAACCGGGAAATTTTCTTATTACAAAAAAACCATGGAAACGCTGGCTGAGCAATGGCGGAAGGAAGATGCGATTGAAGAAGTTGATAGTGTTGAAATGATTTCGCTACCGCAAAAATTTTACACCGATTATTTATTTCCCAATTCTTTGGAAAATGGCAGTTTTATAGTTCAGAAAACCGGGCTGAACGATATCACCCGCTTTGTTTTGGTAAATGAAAATGGAAAAGAAAAAAAACTTTTCACCCCCGGTTACGATTTTGAAGAATCCCTTTCGGTAGCCGACAGCCTGCTTTGCTGGAACGAAAAAGGCTACGACCCGCGCTGGCAAATGCGCAATTATTCTGTTATCAAAATTCATGATTTGAAAACCGGGAAAACCCGGAAAATTTCTTCCAAAAGCCGCTATTTTGCGCCGGCTCTTTCGCCGGATGGAAAAAGGGTTGCAACGGTTTATGTAAGTGAAAAAAGTGAATATGCTTTGTACATCCTGGATGCTGAGGACGGG
>DATCTB010000311.1:0-2745 GCA_036568185.1 Bacteroidales bacterium
ACACCTTTATTTCCTGAAGAAAAATTTACACTTACTGGGCACAAGCAAGAGACGATTTCAACTCGTGTAATGGATATGTTTGCCCCTATTGGCAAAGGCCAGCGTGGCTTGATTGTTTCTCAGCCAAAAACCGGTAAAACAGTATTGCTTAAAGAAATTGCAAATGCTATCGCTGCCAACCATCCCGAAGTTTACCTGATTATTTTATTGATTGATGAGCGTCCTGAGGAAGTAACTGACATGGACAGAAGTGTAAATGCTGAAGTAATTGCCTCAACGTTTGACGAACCTGCTGAAAAGCATGTCAAAATAGCAAACCTGGTATTGGAAAAAGCGAAAAGATTAACAGAATGCGGCCATGATGTTGTTATCCTGCTTGATTCTATAACAAGACTTGCACGCGCTTACAATACTATGTCACCAGCTTCCGGCAAGGTACTTTCAGGTGGTGTTGAAGCTAATGCATTGCAAAAACCTAAAAGATTTTTTGGCGCAGCCAGAAAAATTGAAAATGGTGGATCGTTAACCATTCTTGCAACAGCTTTAATTGATACTGGTTCAAAAATGGACGAAGTTATCTTTGAAGAATTTAAAGGCACCGGAAATATGGAATTGCAGCTCGATCGCAAACTCTCGAACAAGCGAATCTATCCTGCCATTGACATTGTTGCATCAAGTACCAGGCGCGAAGATTTATTGCTTGATAAAGAAACATTGCAACGCATCTGGATTCTTAGGAACCACTTGTCTGATATGAATCCAGTGGAAGCCATGGAATTCCTGATTGATAAAATGAAGTTTACCCAATCGAACCAGGAATTCTTGATTTCAATGAATGGCTAAAAAAAATAATAGATAAAATGAATCGGAAACCCCGGCTATTCGTAACAGAAGCTGGGGTTTTGATTTGATGGTGAATGCTGGCGCACTGTACCATGAATTCCCAAAGTTATTAAAGGATGTATGGGGTCGTTTGAGCTGATGTTAATTGTTCGGTGCTGTACCCCAAAATCGCCAACAGTAGTAACTTTAACAACCAAACTACCATAACCGCCTGGTTCAACAACTTCTTCAGGAAGTTTTAAAATCTCACATCCTTCTGAGGGAATAATGTCATCAATTACAAGCATTTGCGAACCCATATTTGTAAAGAAGAAAGTATGAACAATCTTTTTACCTCTCGAAAGATGTCCAAAATAATAATTGTATTGATCAAAAATAAGACGGGGTACTGTATCCAAAACTATTCGCTTTGAGTTTCGCATTGTGTCCTCAATTATATTTCCAAGCAGATAAAGAAATTTGTAAGGATTAAGTTTATCATCTGATTCAATGGAAATTTCTGCAGCAATTGGGCCAAAAGGTAATTCCTTAATTACATCGAAATTAACAATAGCCGTTCCCGATTGGCCTGGTTGCAGGACACTTGGCTCGTACAAAACATCGAGATAGGGACTCGATTTTCCAGCCCTGAACACAACAGCATCGCGTCCGAAATTATGCATTTCAATATTGTGAGTAATTTTCTGCCCTGGACTCACATTCCCTATCACAATATCAAGGCTGTCGACAGCAAAACCGATATTGCCAATTTTCACCGGGAATTCATCATTTTGGCTGAAAGCAGTAGCTGAAACCAGGTACAAAAAAAACAATATGAATATTTTTTTATTTCTCACTAAGTCATCAAATTAATGGCTAAATCATTCATATTGAGTCCACCAAAATTTCCGGAACTCATCATCAAAAAAACAATTTTCTTTTTCTTTATATTTTGAAGAAATTGAACCATTTCTGAAGATTCATTAAAAACGGCTAATTTATTATATTTAAACGCATCTGCAACTACTTGTTTATCAAGTATGGGTAATTTTTTTAATTGCAAAGCGTGGTTACTGAAGTAAATACAAGCAATATCAGCTTTATTTAAACTCTTTTCATATTGCGAGAGAAACTCACTATTTAGGCTACTAAAAGTATGCAATTCGAGGCATGCCACAAGTTGATAAGCAGGAAATTGTTCTTTTACCGCGTTTACTGTCGCGATAACTTTAGAAGGCGCATGTGCAAAATCTTTAAATAAAAATTTATCCCCGGTGTTTCTAACCAGCTCAAGCCTGTTTGCTGTACCATCAAACGAGGTAACATTTTCAAAAAAGTTTTCATCTGAGATTCCTAATGCGTTGCAAACCAATCTTGCGCCATTAATGTTGGCCAAATTATGTTTACCAAAAATCTTTATCGGAAATGATTTGTTTTTAAATAAAATGCTTGTAATCCCATTGTTGATTTTATGTTCAGGAATTGAATAAGCGTATTTCTTCAAATCATTTCTTCGGTTTTCAACCAGGTTTTTCAATACTATATCATCCTGGTTATAAATCAAAGTCCCATTTTTTTCAATCAAATCAATAAAAATTCCAAACTGCTCAATATAGTTTTCAACCGTCGGAAAAACATTGATATGATCCCAGGCAATCCCGCTAAGTAATGCAATTTCAGGTTTATACCAATGGAATTTAGGCCTTCTGTCGATTGGCGAACTCAAATATTCATCACCTTCAAAAACCATTACAGGCGCTTCCTTGCTAAGCCTGACCATCACATCAAAATCCTTTAGTTTTGAGCCAACCAGGTAATCAAAATCAAGCCCTTCCTTTTTCAAAACATGCATTACAATTCCCGTAATGGTCGTCTTTCCATGGCTTCCACCAATTACAACACGCTTTTTATTTTTTGAATGAT
>DATCTB010000312.1:0-5235 GCA_036568185.1 Bacteroidales bacterium
ATGAAGACAAGTATACAATCACCTTAGCAAGTCATTTTATTTCTGAAATAATTGAATTACTTCAGTCAGAAATAAGCAGTTACAAGCCGTCAGTTTCTGAAAAAATCATCCTGGCACAGGGCGAAATCCTTTCAACCACATTGTTTCAATTCTTGCTGGAAGAAAGAAAAATCAATTCCTGCCTGCTTTCTGCTTTGGATTTTATGAAAATTGATAACAATGCAGAGCCTGAAAATGACTCTATCAGAAAGAATCTTATTGAATTGCTGGAAAAGAAGAAAGGTTTCCAAATTTATATTACGCAAGGATTTATTTGCACTAACGATAAAAACGAAATTGATAACTTGGGTAGGGGTGGAAGCGATTATACTGCTTCTTTAATTGGAGGTGCATTGGTATCAGAAGAAATCCAAATCTGGACCGACATTGATGGAATGCATAATAACGACCCACGGGTAATTGAAAACACGCAGCCAATAAGGTACTTGTCATATGACGAAGCAGCTGAACTAGCTTATTTTGGAGCGAAAATTCTCCACCCTTCAACAGTTCGTCCTGCTAAACTTGCAAAAGTACCGGTTAGGTTAAAAAACACATTGCAACCCGAAGATGAAGGCACTTTAATTGATGGAAACAATGATGGCATTGGTTTTAAGGCAGTTGCTGCGAAAGACAACATTATCGCTATCAAAATCAAATCTGGCCGAATGCTGATGGCTTATGGTTTTATCAGGAAAGTTTTTGAGGTGTTTGAAATTTACAAAACATCTATTGATATGGTTACAACCTCAGAAGTAGCTATTTCAATGACCATTGACGACGATAAGTACCTTGATTTAATTGTATTGGAGCTGGAAAAATTAGGCATTGTTACGGTAGATTACAACCAAACAATCGTGGCTGTTGTTGGTGAATTGATGGCTGAGCAGAAAGGTTATGCCCGGCAATTGTTTTCGGCCTTGCGCGAAGTGCCAATCCGAATGATTTCGTATGGTGCCAGCAAAAACAATATCAGCATACTTGTAAATACTTCTGATAAAATAAGAACTTTGCAGGCAATTCACCACGGAGTATTTAATAAATATGGCGGTTTATGATAACCCGAAAAAACATTAACAAGCTTTCCGGTTTTAAAACACCTTTCTATTTCTACGATATAGAATTGCTCGACAAGACTTTGGAGATTTTGAAAACTGAATCGGACAGATATAATTATCAGGTTCATTATGCTTTGAAGGCTAATTATAACCCAAAAATTCTCAACAAGATAAGTTCATACGGTTTTGGGGCCGATTGTGTTAGTGGCAACGAAATCAGCAGAGCCCTTGAGTGTGGGTTTGGTCCTGAAAACATAGTGTTTGCTGGAGTTGGAAAGTCGGATGAGGAAATCTGCCTGGCGCTTAAAAATAATATTTTCAGTATGAATTGCGAGTCGCTGGAAGAAATGGAAGTAGTGAATGAAATTGCAGCAAAAGAAGGATTAACTGCACCTGTGTTTATCCGCATCAACCCTGATATTTTAGTAAATACGCATAAATACATCACTACCGGCACGGCTGAGAATAAGTTTGGAATTCATTTGGTTCATCTTGAAAATGTACTGAATCAATTGCACAGGCTTAAAAACATAGAATTAAAAGGCATTCATTTTCATATAGGAAGCCAAATTCAAGATTTAACCGTTTTCCAATTGTTGTGCGAAAAGATAAATGAGCTTCAAGAAAGTTTTGAAAAGAAAGGGATAGTCATCGAACATATCAATGTTGGTGGTGGTTTGGGTATCGATTATATCGACCCGGTTGCAAACCAGATTCCTGATTTCGCTGCTTTTTTTAAAATATTCAACCAACACCTTCGCCTAAAAAACAACCAACAACTGCACTTTGAATTGGGCCGTGCCGTGGTTGGGCAATGTGGAACGGTGGTTGCAAAAGTTCTATACGTAAAACCAGGAATATCAACCAGTTTTGCCATAGTTGACGCGGCAATGACTGATTTGTTGCGACCTGCACTGTACAGCGCCATTCATAAAATTGAAAACCTTACAACTACCGAAACGGACTTGGTTAGCTACGATGTTGTTGGCCCGGTGTGCGAATCATCCGATATTTTTGGGAAAGATATTTTGCTAAAGAAAACCCATAGGAACGATTTGCTGGCAATATATTCGGCAGGTGCTTACGGCCAGGTAATGTCGTCAAACTACAATCTTCGCAAAAATGCAGAAGTGGTTTACAGCGATGAAATTCATGATTAATTCCCGGCAGGAAATTAAATTTCAATTTTCAAACCATCATAGGCAAAGCGAATAAAAGCAGGCAATTGATTTTCAATTTCTTCATGAAAGCCCATGGAATGGCTAATATGTGTGATAAAAGCCTTTTCGGGTCTCAGAAAATTCAACACATCAATTGCTTCAGGAAGTGAATAATGCGAAATATGTTTCGACTTTTGTAGTGCCCCCAAAACTATCACTTTGCAGTTCAGCAATTCCGGTAAAACATTTCCCGGAATATAATTTACGTCAGTTATATAGGCAAAATCGCCAATTTTAAAAGCAAGCACTTCCATTTTCATGTGCAACACCTTGAACGGAAAGATTTTCAGATGATTGACCTCGAAAGCTTTCTCATCAACTGTAATCAAGTTATAGGAAGGAACACCGGGATAAGTTCTGGGCTTGAATGCGTAGGAAAATTCTTCTTTAATTCTTTCCTGGTCTGAAATTGTGGCGTACACGTCCATAGGTTTTCCCGATAGGAAATTGAAAGACCTCACATCGTCAAGGCCTGCAACGTGATCCTGGTGGTGATGTGTAATCAGTATGGCATCAACGTGTTTTACATTTTCACGCAGCATTTGGTACCTGAAATCGGGGCCTGCATCAATCACGATAGTTGTTCCCTTTTCCTCCACCATAATTGATGAGCGCAACCTTTTATCTTTAGCAGCGCCGTTTCGGCAAACCTTGCATTGGCAAGCTACCACAGGCACGCCCAGCGAAGTTCCGGTTCCCAAAAAGCTAATTTTCATGATAATTAAAAAAATAATAATTCATTCAAAGGTAATTTATTATTCTAAGCTTAAAAGTGATTTCTTGCTATCTTTGCCCACTTCCAGAAAAAGTAAAAATCGGTTAAGAATTTTGAATTTCAAAAATAAAATAAAAGAGTTTTTTATCAGCAGGGCTAAATTTCATAATCATGTTCCCGGCATGGTAAAAAATATTCAACAACCCGAAAGCCTTTGCCTTTTTTTTACAATTCATTCCCAAAATGAAATGGATAAGGTTGAACAGCTTCTAAAAAATATGCCTAATCCGCCAAAAAATAGAATGGCTTATGTGTTTAACCGGGCTGAAAATTTAAGCGATGTTGTTACGAACAAGTCGATCTTTTGTTTTGAACTGGCTGATTTTAATATTTTTGGGAAAAAGAATGAAATTTTACAGAAGAAATTTTCTGAAAATCAATTCGACTTACTGATTAACTTTGCTGATACTGAAGACCTGGTAAATCAAAAATTAATTGCTGAAATTAAGTCTTCTTTTAAGATAGGAACTGAAAACCCTGAAAAAAAGGCTATATTTGATTTGGTAATTAAATATGAGAACGAAAAAGACTATGAAGGATACTACAAACAAGCAATGCATTATCTTTCAGTACTAAACATTTCTACTGTTTAAACATTAAAAAAACCTAACGAAAAATGGAGAAAGAATTTAAAGGAACCGGTGTTGCCATCATCACGCCATTTACAAGGACGGGAAAAATTGATTTTAACTCGCTTGGCAACCTGGTAGAACATATTATTGTCAACAAAGTTGAGTTTGTTGTGGCATTAGGAACAACGGGTGAAGCATCAACACTTTCTCACGAAGAACAACAGCAGGTTGTTGATGCAGTAAAGAAAACCGTTGCAGGTAGAGTTCCGGTAGTTGTTGGGATAGGTGGTAACAATACCCAGAAAATAGTTGATAAAATAAATGAAACTGATTTTAACGGAATACAAGGCATTTTATCTGTTGCACCCTATTATAATTTGCCCAATCAGCAAGGAATGTATGAGCATTTTAGTGCAATTGCAAAGGCCTGCCCAGTTCCCGTTATAATGTACAATATACCGGGAAGAAGTGCAGCAAATATTTCGGCAGAAACAATTATCACCCTTGCCGAAGAACATTGGAATATTGTTGCTGTGAAAGAAGCATCGGGAAATATGAAACAAATAATGACATTGTTAAGAAATAAACCGGAAGGTTTTTCTGTATTGTCGGGTGATGATGCGCTTACTTACCCGATGATGGCACTTGGCGCTGACGGTGTGATTTCAGTAGTAGCAAATGTATATCCGGCAGCTTTTTCGGGTATGGTTAGGTTAATGGAAAAAAAGAAATTTGATGATGCCCTTGCTATTCACAATTCGCTGATGGACTTCATTGAAGCAATGCTTGCTGACGGAAACCCGGCCGGCGTGAAAGCTGCGCTTTCAAAAATGAAAATGTGCCAGAATTATGTAAGGCTGCCTTTGGTAACTGTAAATAAAGAAGTTTCACAGCGAATTTCAAAACTCATTGAAAATTATGAATTTCCGCTTGATTGATAATTATTGAAAATTATGAAAAAGAATTTTTTTGCTTTATTGCTAGTAGCCTTTTTCTTACCTGGATTATTTGCTCAGAATTCACACCAACGTGCGGCACAAGATATTTTAAACGAAAGGGGTGAAGTGTATTTTAGTTTTCCAATTGATTCGAAACTGGCAAAACCTGAAATGCTTGAACAACTAAGCAGAATTATTTCCATTGACCAAGTTGAAAACAATACGGTGAAGGCTTATGCAAACAACAGGGAATTTTCTGAATTTTTAAAATTAGGAATAAATTACGAAGTACTCACCGCACCTTCCATGTTGATTGAGCCTGAAATGCTTGGTGCAGATGAAGCTCTTAGCAGAGAAAACTGGGACTATTATCCAACCTATTCCGCCTATGTTTCTATCATGAACCAGTTTGCAACTGATTATCCTGATTTATGCGAAGTGGTGAACATTAAAACGTTGGCAAGTAACCGACAAATATTGTGTATTCACATCAACGACAGCCTGGGAGTGGAACAAAATGAACCTGAGTTTTTATACACTTCCAGCATTCACGGTGACGAAACAACAGGTTACGTTTTGATGTTGCATTTGATTGATTATTTGTTGGAGAACTACGGAATCGACGAACAGGTT
>DATCTB010000313.1:0-3497 GCA_036568185.1 Bacteroidales bacterium
GAGCAGCAATCAGAGGTTATCAGGCATCTGGAACAAGAAATTGCTGAAGCACAGAAAATGGCCAATGATTATGGCCAGCCTAAAGACCGCTACGATGCATTCCGTACAAAGCTGATGCGGCAGATTGAGATGTACGCCGGGCAACTGGATAAGGCAAAAATGGTATTGAATACTCTTCAAATATTACCTTCAAATAAGGAATTAACTAAAGTTGAATTTGGTGCCCTGGTTATTACCAATAAACAAAAATTATTTATTTCAGCAGGTTTGGGTAAAATTGAATTGGAAGGAGAAACCTACTTTGCAATATCTCCCCAAGTGCCAATTTTTAATGCTTTGAAGGATAAAAAGGCTGGGGACAAAGTTGAATTTAATGGAAATTCAATAGAGATAATTGAAGTTTGTTAACGCCTCAAAGGCAAAGATTGCGGATTTTAAAATTTGGGTTTTTTAAATTTGTCCATTGAACTATTCTCAAGGAGATTGACACGCCTTCTCTGTCGGCTCGCAATTGGACTATTCACAATTAGCATAATAGCGCATCAACACATTGGCATATTAGCACATTTATTTTCAAATTAAATTCGATTACAAAACTTCCTTCTTCAATTTGCTTTACACTTTGAGTTTTTTCCTTTTATCTTTTTCCTTTTATCTTTAAGCAAGTTTTCCAGCAAACCTTTTACCTCTTCATTCTGTCCTCTTTAAATAAAGCTTATTTTTGAAAATTAAAACAAACCTATAATGTTAAAAAGCAAAATCGCACTTTCTCTGGTTTTATTATTGTTCATTTTTTCAGGATGCACCAAGAATGAGGATGAGAAAGTAGTCGGCCCCAAACCTGTCATTACCAATTTTTCATTTTTAAAAACGAATAATCCCAGCTTAAGTGAGGATATAAAACTCGTCATCAAGGATAATCAATTCAGCGGAAAACTGCCATACAGCGCAGATGTAAAAAACCTGGTTGCTACCTTTGATTATGTTGGAAGTTCAGTAAAAATTAATGGTGCAGAACAATCAAGCAATAACACGAGAAATGATTTCACGGATATTGTCATATATTCAGTTACTGGCCAGGATGGGGAAAGCCAGGATTTTTCTGTAGATGCAACCTATTTTACCGGCTTGCCCATTTTCAAAATTTACACAAAAAATGGTGTTGAAATCGAGTCGAAAGACGATTATGTTTCAGGAAACGCATTTCTGATTGGAGGCCGGAATTACAGCAATATTTCAGGTGATATGGAAATAAGGGGCAGGGGCCATTCAACCTGGTTTATGCATCCCAAAAAACCATATCAATTAAAATTTGAAAATAAGACAGAAGTGTTTGGAATGCCCGCCGAGAAAAAGTGGATCCTCCTGGCAGAATACGCAGACAAAACACTTATCAGGAACAAGCTTGCTTTTGAAATGGGGTATATAAGCAATCTCGACTGGACACCTCAAAGTGTTTATTCCGAAGTTTTTCTTAATGATGAATACAATGGAACTTACCTCATCACCCAGAAAGTGGAAGAGGGCTCGAATAGGGTTAACCTTGGAGATGAAGGTTTTTTGCTGGAAATTGATGTGCCTGACCATATTTCTGAAGGTGATATTTTCTTTTACAGCACAAAGTTCCTCATTCAAATTAAAGAGCCTGAAATTGAAACTGGAAGTTCCCAATATAATTTGATTAAAAACCACATTATTGAATTTGAAAATGTACTTTTTTCAGATAACTTTCTTAACCCTGAAACCGGTTATAAAAAGTATATTGATATGCCCAGTTTTGTTGATTGGTACCTGATTGAAGAAATCGCTAAAAACCAGGATGCAAAAGATTATTCGAGCATGTATTTTAGTTATATACCTGGTGAAAAAATAAAAATGGGGCCTTTGTGGGATTTCGATTTGGGTTTTGGAAATGTAAACTACTCACAATGTGAATTTCCTACAGGTTTTTGGGTAAAAGATCACAAATGGATAAGCCGGATGTTTCAAGACCCGGAATTCGTTGCTAAAGTGAAGGAAAGGTTTTTATTTTTTAAAGAAAAAGAAAATTATTTTCTGGATGTACTTAGCGAGCAAGCCAATGCGCTTCGCTACGCCCAGGAAGAAAATGATGATAGATGGGATTTATTTGGAAACTATGTTTGGCCAAACCCCGTTGTTTATAATTCGCACGAAGCCGAAGTGTATCACTTAAAAACCTGGTTCGAAACCCGGATGAAGTGGCTGGATGAGCAATTTGGCAAAATGTAATTTGAACTTTTTCCTTTTATCTTTTTCCTTTTATCTTTAAACTTTTATCTTTGGCCTTTAAACTTTAAACTTGAAAATGAGCCCCCTGGTAGCCCCCTCCCTCCTTTCGGCAGATTTTGGAAACCTGCAAAGAGACGTTGAAATGATTGACAACAGCCAGGCAGACTGGTTCCATCTGGATGTGATGGATGGGGTGTTCGTACCCAATATTTCTTTTGGTTTTCCTATCATTCATTTTGTAAAGAAATTTGCCAAAAAGCCGCTCGATGTCCACCTGATGATTATCCAGCCGGAAAGGTATTTTGAAGAATTCAAGAAAGCCGGCGCCGACATACTTTCCATTCATTTTGAGGCTTCAACCCATTTGCACCGCAGCGTCCAGGCTATAAAAAAGTTGGGCATGAAAGCGGGAGTTGTCCTCAACCCCCACACTCCGGTTGAGCAACTAAGTGATATTATTTCTGGCCTTGATTTGGTGTTGATTATGTCAGTAAACCCGGGCTATGGCGGTCAATCGTTTATCGAAAATTCATACAGCAAAGTAAGCCGTTTGAAAGAATTAATTATCCAAAAAAATTCTTTAGCCTTGATTGAGATTGACGGTGGAGTTACTGTGGAAAATTCCAGAAAACTTGTTGAAACCGGCGTTGATGTGCTGGTTGCAGGCAATACGGTCTTCAAATCTGCCGACCCGGTAAAGACGATTTCCTTATTGAAAGCCTAAAACAATGATTTACTGTTAACCTATACCCTGCCGTAAACCTTAAAAAAGCTTATGCAAAAGTTGAATAGCCATTCGCAAAGGTTAAATAGCCAATTGCAAAGGTTGAATAGCCTATCGCAAAAGTTGGATTGACGTTTGCAAAGGTTGTATAGCCGTTTGCAAATGTTGTATAGCCGTCTGCAAAGGTTGAATTATCGTTTGCAAAGGTTGAATAGCGTTCCGCAAAGGTTGTTTAACCTTCTGCAAAGTTTCAACTCCTATACTCAATTTATGATTAAGCGATTATGAAACAAAAATGCTGCCGCGAAACAATAATACCTTCGTGAACTTTGTGAAAAACCTTTGTGGCCTTTGTGTTTATTATTTTAACCGCAGAGGGCAAAGAGAAAGCGCAGAGGGCACAAAAAATCTCCATTTTTTTTCCTGCCGGGAAATCAATAAATTTGCTTCTTTAAAAAATTCAAAACATGAACGATTCCTTATTGAAACTGCAACCTGCTGAGGTTTGGCATTATTTTAAAGA
>DATCTB010000314.1:0-4256 GCA_036568185.1 Bacteroidales bacterium
GTCTTCCGTCTTCCAACTTCTTCATAAAAGTACTATTTTTGCACCCGAATGGGAAGAATTTTAGCTATTGATTACGGGCAAAAACGTGTTGGCGTTGCGGTTACTGACGAGCTCAGGCTGATTGCAACCGGAATTACAACCGTGCACGTGAAAGATATCTGGGATTTTATTTCAGAATATTTAAAAAAGGAAAAAGTTGATTGCATAGTAGTTGGCGAGCCGAAAGATATGATGAACAAGCCGTCGGATGCTAGCCGCTTTATTGAACCATTTGTAAATAGGTTGAGAAAAGTGTACCCGAATTTGAAAATTGAAAGGTTTGACGAAAGGTTTACTTCAAAAATGGCTCTTGACACCATGCTTGCAGGAGGTTTGAAAAAAAGCCAGCGGCAAGACAAGTCATTGGTCGACACAATCAGCGCTACGTTAATTTTGCAGTCATATATGCAATCTTTGGAAAATTGACGAATGAGAAAATTTCGGATTGCGGATTTTCGATTTCGGATTAATTACAATGAAATTCAATTAATGACCACAGAATGACAATGAATGACCATCGAATGACTAATTATTAATTGACCAGTGACTAATTATCTAATGACTTAATAACCAATAAAAAAAGAATGTTACCAATCACCGCATACGGACACCCAACACTCAAGAAAAAAGGGGAAGAAATTGGCCCCGATTACCCGGGTTTGAGCCAACTGATTGAAGAAATGTACGAAACCATGTATAACGCAAACGGCATTGGGCTGGCTGCTCAGCAAATAAACCGTGCCATCAGGCTGTTTGTAATTGATGCGAAGCCCTGGGCAAAGGAACACCCTGAATTGGCCGACTTTAAAAAGGTTTTTATCAATGCCAAAATTGTTGAAGAAGAGGGAGAAGAGTGGGATTTTGAAGAAGGCTGCCTGAGTGTCCCCGGAATCCATGAATACGTGCGCCGCAAACCCGTTGTGTATTTAACTTACCAGGATGAAAATTTCAAGAAATACGAAAGAGTAAGGTTTGATGGAATGATTGCCCGTGTTATCCAGCATGAGTTCGACCATACTGATGGCGTATTGTTTGTAGAACGGATTCCTCATTTTAAAAGGCTTTTATTGAAAGGGAAACTACGAGATATCAGCCTTGGGAAATCTGATGCTGAGTATAGAATGATACTTCCAAAACCTAAAGGGAGGCGATAGGGTTTTCTCCGGAAAAGGCCCGGTTTTCAATTGGCCACTTTTAGTACATTTGCAATTCAAAATCTTTTTCGATGATTGATGAAACAACTATAAAAGCCTGGAACAAAGAATTCAGCAAACAAGCTCCTGATAAGATTCTTCAGTTTTTTCTTGAACATTTTAAAGGGAAAATCGCCCTTTCTTCCAGCCTTGGGCTTGAAGACCAGGTGCTGACAGAAATGGTTGTTTCCATCGACCCTACAGCCAAAGTTTTCACCCTTGATACCGGCAGGCTTTTCCCTGAAACGTATGACTTGATTGACCGTACATCAAGCCGTTTCAAGAAAAAAATTGAGGTATATTTCCCAAATGCGGAAAAAGTTGAACAAATGGTCAATAAAAAAGGAATAAACCTTTTTTATGAAAGCATTGAAAACAGGAAACTTTGTTGCCACCTGAGAAAAATTGAACCACTTAACCGCGCTTTAGCAGGGCTCGACGCCTGGATAACGGGGCTAAGGCAAGACCAAAGTGTAACGCGTAACCACCTGAAAATGGTTGAATGGGACAAAAACAACAACCTGCTGAAAATTAACCCACTCATCAACTGGACAGAAGAAGACGTAAACGAGTACATCAAATCCAAAAATATCCCGGTTAATCCGTTGCACAAAAAGGGCTTTGCCAGTATTGGCTGCCAGCCTTGCACCCGTGCCATCGAGCCCGGCGATGATGTCCGTGCAGGACGCTGGTGGTGGGAAAATCCAGAGACCAAAGAATGCGGGCTGCATAAGAGATAGTCTTTCCAAAAAGACAAAAAAATAAATTGAATATCGAATTTCGATTAACGAATAATGATTTAAGAAGTTGATTGGATGAATAAGTTTGATTTAGAAGAACGATTAATAAATTTCTCAGTTTCGATTATTGAAATCGTAAATGAAATATCGAATTCAAAAGCAGGCAATCATTTATCCGGACAATTAGTTCGCTCAGGAACTTCAGTTTCATTAAATTACGGAGAAGCTCAAAGTGCAGAATCGAAAAAAGACTTCATACACAAAATGAAAATTATCTTAAAAGAACTTCGAGAAACTTACGTTTGCTTAAAAATTATACACCGCAGTAAAGTTTATAAAACTGAAGAAAAAATAATCATAGCAAAAAAGGAAAACAATGAATTAATTTCGATTTTCGTAAAGAGTATTGAAACAGCACAGAAAAATCAAAAATCATAAGTTTTTAAGATTCGGAATTAAATCGAAAATCGTTGATCGGTGTTCTGTATTCGATATTCAAAAAAATATTTAGCGTAATACCGGCAACATTTCCTCAAAATACCTGATAGCCATCTAAAATGAACAGGCAAATACTCCATCTTTCCATTCCTAACATTATTACCAACATCACCGTCCCACTCCTTGGCTTGGTTGATATGGCTATGATGGGGCACCTTGGCGACCCGGTTTATATTGGTGCTGTTGCACTGGGAGTTACTATTTTCAATGTTATCTATTCCAGTTTTGCTTTTTTAAGAATGGGGACCAGTGGCTTCACCGCCCAGGCTTTTGGCGCGAATAGTAAAATTGATATTTCCCTCATTCTATATCGCTCACTGTTGGTTGGCTTTTTGCTGGCTTTGCTGCTTATTCTGCTTCAATATCCCATTCAATGGGCAGCTTTTCATTTGCTTGACGGTAGCGAAGAAGTGAAATTGTTGGCGAAAGAATACTTTTTTATTCGGATTTTTGCTGCTCCTGCAACTCTGGGTCTATACGCTTTGTACGGTTGGTACCTCGGGCTTCAAAATGCGCGAATCCCCATGGTTATTGCCATTACAGTAAATATTGTCAATATTGGGCTGAACTTCTTTTTTATTTATTACCTAAAAATGAATTCCAACGGAGTAGCCCTTTCCAGCGTCTTTGCACAATACACCGGGCTGTTGCTGGCTTTATTTTTTCTTTTGAAGAAATACAGGGATTTCTTGCAGCCAATAAAAATGGCAATTGTGCTGAAAACCCAGGAATTAAAAAGGTTCTTCCGGGTAAATTCAGATATTTTTATCAGGACGCTTTTGCTGATTCTTGTTTTGGCGTTTTTCACCAGCCGCTCTGCGCGCATGGGTGATGATATACTTGCCGTTAACTCGCTCCTTTTCCAGTTCTTTTTCATCTTTTCCTATTTCGCTGATGGGTTTGCCTTTGCCGGCGAAGCACTGACGGGAAAAGTGAAAGGTGCAGGCGATATGGGTTCACTTCGCGAAACTGTCAAATACTTGTTTTATTGGGGTTGGGGTGCTTCACTTCTTTTTATGTTGGCTTTTATTGTTGGCATCCAGCCGCTTATGCACCTCATGACCGACAACCAGGAATTGATTCATCTTTCATATGATTATCGTTTCTGGATATTCCTTCTTCCCCTTACAAGCGGCGCAGCCTTTATCTGGGACGGCATTTACATTGGCGTTACAGCCTCCAAAGCCATGCGTAACACCATGATTGTGGCTTCTTTGGTGGTTTTCCTACCCGCTTATTTCCTCACATACCAATCGATGGGCAACCACAGTTTGTGGCTCGCTCTAAACCTGTTTATGCTCAGCCGTGGCTTGCTGATGTGGGGAATGGCGAGGTATGCGGTTTATAAATAGCAATCTATTCTCCTGGTTCTCTTTGTTTTATAAAATATTCTTATAAATAAGGTAATTTTTTAGTACTATGTATTGCATAGTATTGTTTAATGCATTATATTTGCTGCATGAAAATTGAAAAAACTTATTCGCAAATGAGGAAAGGTGTGCTGGAATTGTGCATCCTTTCCATCATTTCTGATGCAGAAGTTTATACTTCAGACATACTCACTTCCCTTAAAAACGCTGATTTGCTGGTGGTTGAAGGCACAATTTACCCTTTGCTCACCCGCCTGAAAAATGAAGGCATACTAAGTTACAGGTGGGAAGAATCTACCGGCGGGCCACCCAGAAAATATTTCAGCCTGACGGAAAAAGGCAAAACGGAACTGGCTGAATTAAAAGCAGCCTGGTCGGAATTGAATAAATCAGTTAACCAAATACTTAAATAATAG
>DATCTB010000315.1:0-2482 GCA_036568185.1 Bacteroidales bacterium
GTTGTAACTGCCGACCACGAAACCGGTGGAATGTCGCTTGGCAACAGGAATATGAAATACCAGAGCAACCTGGCAATTTTGGTTAACCAAAAAGTTTCATTGGATAAAATGATTCAGTTGGAAAATAATTTCAAAAAAGAACTGACAAGCAACAAACAAAAGGATTTTGAAAAAATGCTTACCATCATCAATGAAAATTTTGGGTTGGGCGATACAACTAAAATTGCCTTGACGGATGAAGATTTAGCTCAATTGCATGAGGCTTTCCAGGTAAGCATGAATTCTGATAAACAAGAAAATATTCTTTCCAAAAAATTAATTGCCCTGATGAGCGAAAAAGCTGGCATTGGCTGGACAACATCTTCCCACACAGGCGTAAATGTACCTGTCTTTGCCGTCGGGCCGGGAGCTGAGCAGTTTTCGGGTTATATTGATAATACTGATATTCCAAAAATTATGGAACAGCTAATGGGAATCAAAGAAGAAGTTGCTACCGCGAAATAAAGGCTTCCTATTCGCTTTGCGAAAATTTAATCTGCTTTTTAAAAATAACTAACTAATTTGTAAGTTACATTTTTGTTACATATATTTGTATCAAATATTGAACATGATGGAAACACCTTTCGTTTATGGCAAGTTAGCTACCGGCAAATATTTTACCGACAGGGAAACCGAAATTGCACAATTAAAACAAAATTTTCTTCTGGGAACAAATACTATCCTTATTTCTCCGCGTAGGTGGGGAAAAACTTCCCTGGTAAAAAAAGCAAGCGATGAAATTACAGCAACCAATGATTTAATAAAAATCTTGCAGATTGATATGTTCAACATCCGAACTGAAGAAGAATTCTATAAATCATTGTCTGAGAAATTAATGAAAGCCGTTTCAAGCAAGATGGAAGAGTTGGTTGAAAATGCCCAAAAATTCATGAAACAATGGGTGCCAAAAATTACCTTTAGCCCTGATGCCCAGCAGGAATTTAGCTTTGGGCTCAACTGGGAAGAAATAAAAAAACAACCCGATGAAATACTGAACCTTGCTGAAACCATTGCATTAGAAAAAAACATCAAAATTGTTATCTGCGTTGATGAATTCCAAAATATCAGTTATTTTGAAAATCCGCTTGCATTTCAAAAAAAATTGAGGTCGCATTGGCAAAACCACCAACACGTTAGTTACTGCCTTTATGGAAGTAAAAGGCACATGCTCATGGAAGTGTTTACATCACCCTCCATGCCTTTTTATAAATTTGGAAATCTAGTTTTTTTGGAAAAAATTCCAACGAAATATTGGATAGAATTTATTCTGCAACAATTCAATTCGAGCGGAAAAATAATTTCAGCGCAGCATGCAGAGGCAATTGCCACACTTGCAAAAAATCATCCATATTATGTTCAACAATTAGCGCAATTGTGCTGGTTAAGGACTGAAAATGAAGTAACAGATGTAATTGTACGAGAAGCCCTGGAATCTCTTGTTTTGCAATTAAGCTTGTTGTTTCAAAACATAACTGAATCTCTTGGTACGTCGCATTTGAATTATCTAAAGGCAGTAATTGAAGAAGTTAGAATGATGAGTGCAAAAAAAACTATTGAGAACTACAACCTGGGTACTTCAGCCAATGTTAGCCGGATAAAAAAAGCTTTAATTGACAAAGAAATTATTGATGACCAAGGAGGTAGGGTAGAATTGCTTGACCCTATTTATGCTATTTGGCTGAGGGATTACTATTTTGCCTGATTACTCTTCACAACCTTCAACCCCAACTCATCCAACTGCTCATCGGCAATCACCGAAGGCGAATCAATCATCACATCCCTGCCTGAGTTTTTTTTTGGAAAGCAATAAAATCGCGGATGGAATCCTTCTTTAAGAATAAAGTTAATATTTTGCAATCCAATTGCATAATATGTGTTTTAATGACTTTCTGAAGAGTTCATCTTTGCAGCAGGTAGTACAGATTAGAATTTGGATTTCTAATTTGTACCAAATCCATTTCGAGTAAGCCGTATGCAAAAAATAACTTTTTGAAGCTTTTTTAAAATTTCACATAGTGAAAACACCCTAGTAGTAGAGTTGATTTACATAGAAAATTATGTCCCATACGGGACAAAATATAGAGGATAGTCGCATATTTTACCCTTATTTAGTTCCAAAAGGAACCAAAATAATAAAGTCTTTCAAAATAGCCTTGCTTATACTTTCACCACCCTCAAGCCCAACTCGTCCAACTGCTCCTGGGCAATTACCGAAGGCGAGTCAATCATCACATCCCTTCCTGAGTTGTTTTTTGGGAAAGCAATAAAATCGCGGATGGAATCCTGGCCGGCAAATAGGGCAACCAGCCGGTCGAAACCAAGGGCAAGGCCACCGTGAGGTGGTGCACCGTATTCGAAGGCATTCATCAAAAAGCCAAACTGGTCTTGAGCCTGCTCGTCAGTAAATCCAAGGATTTGGAACATTTTTTTCTGCAATTCGCGG
>DATCTB010000316.1:0-3852 GCA_036568185.1 Bacteroidales bacterium
AAGAAGAAATTTTCCCCCCGGCAATTTCCTGCATCAACAGTGCTGCTCTCTTCAACGCATAAACAGTGATGTTCGGGTCGGCGCCACGCTCGAAACGGAAGGAAGCGTCAGTTTGCAAAGTATGCCTTTTCGAAGTTTTGCGGATATGCGCCGGGTCAAAATAAGCACTTTCAAGGAAAATATCTTTCGTGTTTTCAGTTATCCCCGACTCGATGCCTCCAAAAACGCCGGCAATGCACATTCCTTCGCTCGTATTGCAAATCATCAAATCTTCCGCGTCCAACTTTCTATCCACTTCATCCAGTGTGGTAAAAGGCGTTCCGGCTTTCATTTTTTTCACCACCACCTTGTTTCCCTTAACTTTTGCTGCGTCAAAGGCATGCAGCGGTTGCCCGGTTTCGTGCAACACGAAATTGGTGATATCAACAATGTTGTTAATCGGGCGTAAGCCAATTGCTTTCAGCCTGTTTTGCAGCCATTCCGGCGATTCAGCCACTTTCAAACCCGAGATTGTCAAACCCGAATAACGCGGGCAAGCTTCCGGGTTTTCAACTACAACATCAATATCCAACTCATTATTATCCTGTTTAAAATTGTCCAACGTAGGCAATTTCAAACCATATTTATCTGTGTTGAATTTCCTGTTCAAACCAGCCACCAGGTCGCGCGCAACGCCAAAATGCGAAGCTGCATCGGCACGGTTGGGTGTAAGCCCTATTTCAAAAACAACATCATTTTCAATATTAAAATATTCAGCGGCAGGCATACCAACCTTTGCTTTTTCAGGCAACACCATTATCCCATCGTGCGAATGCCCCAGCCCAAGTTCATCTTCGGCACAAATCATCCCTTCCGATACTTCGCCACGAATTTTCGCATTTTTAATTTCAAACGAATCCTCTCCTGAATACAATGTAGTGCCAACTGTGGCAACCAGCACCTTTTGCCCGGCAGCCACATTGGGCGCACCGCAAACGATGGGAAGGATTTTCCCATTCCCAACATCAACCGTTGTTACGCTCAATTTATCTGCGTTGGGGTGTTTGCCGCACGTTTTCACCTCGCCAATTACCACGCCTTCCAAGCCACCTTTTACCGATTGAAATTCCTCAATCCCTTCCACTTCCAAACCAATATCTGTCAATATTACCGACAATTCCTCCGCCGGGGTATCCAGGTTTATATATTCCTTCAGCCAGTTATACGAAATCTTCATTAATTATAGTGTTTTTAACAAAATGCAAAGTTAATCATTAATGAAAATTAAAGGATTCAAAAAAGTTAATCTTTATAAAAAACTGCAGTTTTGTCAGGAAATTTTTTTCCATTGCTTCTTCCCTTCCAGTATATAGAGGAAATAGGGTGTATATAGGGGCGTCATGCTGCCCTGAAAGTTTTCGGGGTGTTTCAGCATCTCATTTCACAGATGGTTCAATCGTCCGCTTGGACCTTTTTTATTTAATTTTATTAAAGCACAAGCGGAAACTTGCGCTATCGAGAGGGATTTAAGTTCATGCCAAAAAAATATCTACGATAAGTTAGTTTTTTGGTTTATAACGCGGTGACATAAACTGGAAATTACCACTAATTAAGTAAGGTTCTTTAATCTCCTCGCTACCTTTGGTGTATTCATAGATAAAAACGCCTTCAAAGCTTCCTTTTACATACGAAGCTGTCATTTGCATCATTTTATCTATGATGACGTCTTCTGTGTTTACTGAAACAGATTGCGCTTTAAGATTAATATCTCCGATAGAAATACTAAAACTATATTTTGGATTAGCCTCTTTTATTTCTACAAGTCCTGATTTAGCAGGTGTTTTCAAATACACTGACATGTTTTGTGCACCATCCATATAAGATAACTCTACTAATTTATTTTCACCAGAAGTACCATCCGGAAAAATCATAGCAGTAACATTTTGGCTGGAGTTATCCTGGTCTCCTGAAATATCGAAAGTATTATTTATTTGATTGCCAGACACACTGAATTTGACATAGGTTTTTTCTTCTTCCTGCTTATCTTGAACCTTATAGGCGCTTAAAGACAGGAAAAAAAGGCATGCAAAAGTTAAATAAATTACTTTCATAGTTTTCTGTTTAAAAAAATTTAGTTTGATTTGTCACCAGGGCCGCAGTTATAATTTATATTTACATCCGCATCAAGTTCAGAAATAAATGCTACCAACCGGCTTTTTAGTTCCCTTATTTCCGATTCAGAGCAACCACGGTCATTCCAATCTGTATTTTCGTAAGCATCCTTCATCTTTTGATGCCAAATTTGAGCCACATCATGTTGTTCAACGCATTGTTCATGTGTAGACCACGAGTTATCAGAATCTCGGATTTCAGAAATTTGTAATTCATATTCACTTATATTGAGATCCATTTTTTCACTCATTATTAAATAACAATTAGATTCTTTATCATCATCCTCAAAGCCACAGGAAGTTAGCAATATAAATATTCCAATTATTACAAAAAATTTTGATTTCATACAGTTGCGTTTTTTTATTTTCATTTTTTTAAAATCTTTTATTTTTTCCTTTTATAAATCAACCATCTCCATAAACTTATTCACAAAGGTTCCAAGTACTTTCCATGTCCTCCTCTAAATCTTGAATTTGTTCATCAATACGTTTACTAAAATCTTATTTTATCACCTGTTAGCAATAAAATGAATATCAATTATGAGGTGGATAATCTCCCTCACAATCTGCATAGCTAAAAATGTAAGTTTCTTCGAGAGAATCATAATAATCTCTTAGGGCTTGTATTACTATTATCAATTCTTCTTTAGTACATACATCGTCTTCCCTTCCATTTTCAATCTCAACAATGGTTTGACTAATATAATTCATATGGGCAATTTGTAAATCTCTCCTTTGTATACAAGTCTCCCTGCAATTTGTGTGGTCCAAACTGCACCTAACATTATTAATTTCATCAAGATGTGAAACTTTTTCTTTAGATAATGCTTGACTCATATAATACAAACATTCTGGGTGACCTTCACCATCTTTCCCACAGGAAAAAATAATTGCGAGTATTACAAACAATAACAATAGTTTAGTTTTCATTTTTTCTTAGTCTTAATAGTTCAATAGTTAGTGTTATACCTTGCCAAAAATAAAAAAATTATATTAAAATGCAATTTCCCTCATACTGGCACAAGCATTCACCCAGTTCGGTGAAGCCTAACCAATGCAATTGCAAAAAATTCATTAATTCTATAATTCATCAATTCTTTAATTCTATAATTTCCCTCTGGGCGTGCCCCTCCTAACGTCGGGTCGGGCTTTCCGCTACAAGTCCTCGGTGCGCCAAAAAGCGCCCCTGTGGGCTTTCCGCTGCAATCCCTCACGCGGGGCGAGCTTCGCTTTTACATCCCGGTTTCAATCCCAAAAACCAACGCTGTCATTCCGAACGAGCGAAGCGAGGAGGAATCCCCTATAAAACCAACGCTGTCATTTCGATGAACGCAGTGAAGAGAAATCCCCTGAAAGAAAACTACGCATCCTAAGCAGGAGATTTCTCCCTCCGGTCGAAATGACAAGAAAATAGAAGGAATCCGGAAAGTTCCTCAGCTGGCTCAAGCATCCGCTTGTACCTTTTCTATTTAAGATTATTAAAGCACAAGCGGATGCTTGCGCTATCGGAGTAAAAATCCGTAGTCTCCAACGCACTTTGCCACGCTTTAGACTACGGATAGAGGGGAAACGAAATAAATCATTAAGAAATCTTCCCCCAGTGTTGCTTCCCTTTCCTGATTTCTCTCAATTGTAAATTCAATAAGTTGTTTTTTGGAGATTTAAGATATTCATCCTGGGCAAGTATTGCCTCAGCAACTTT
>DATCTB010000317.1:0-3717 GCA_036568185.1 Bacteroidales bacterium
TTATAACACACAACTTCAGGAACCTCAATCAACGCCGTTTCGAGCGTTGCGGTGCCGGATGTAACCAATGCAGCTTCGGCAAAGTGCAACAAATCATGTGTTTGGTTCAGCACAACTCTTGCAGGCGAATTCTTTAAAATTTCCGAATAGACATCTTTTGAAATTGTATCCACACCAGCCACAACAAATTGGTATTCTTCAAAATGTGGGGTTATTTTGAGCATTTGTTCTAGCATTTTTTGCACCTCCTGCTTACGGCTTCCTGGCAACAAAGCTATAATTGGTTTTCGCGGTAGCGAATTCTTATTCAAAAAATCTTCTTTACTACAACTGGCTTCTTGCTGCAATACATCAAGTAAAGGGTGCCCAACAAAATCAACCTGGTAATCATATTTTTTATAAAAATCTTCTTCAAATGGAAGAATAACCAGCATTTTGTCAACTACCTTTTTAATGGTATGAACACGCGATTTCTTCCAGGCCCACACTTGTGGCGAAATATAATACACAACTTTGAAGCCTTTCTTTTTTGCAAATTCGGCAATGCGCAGGTTAAAGCCGGGATAATCAACCAAAATAAGCACATCGGGCTGGTATTCAAGAATATCATTTTTGCAAAACGAAATATTTTTCAGAATAGTCCTCAAGTTCAAAAGAACTTCCACAAAACCCATGAAAGCCAGGTCGCGGTAGTGCTTCACGAGCGTGATTCCCTGTTTTTGCATCAAATCGCCACCCCAGGCACGAAATTCGGCTTCATTGTCATTTTTCTTGATTTCCTTAATCAAATTTGACGCATGCAAATCACCGGAAGCCTCACCTGCTATGATGTAATATTTCATTCAGTTGATAATTAAGCGAAAAAAGGAAAGTATAACATCCCGAGAATGAAAGTAACAATAAGCACTCCCCTACCCGTTTTCTCGCTTTTTTTATTGACAAAATAATACTTTATTGGAAATAAATTTGCGACAATACTTAATAGAAACAGATATTGCGGTTTTGCTACGATATGCGAACCAAGGGTATTAAAAACAACAATATCAAGGCCATACAGCGCTCCGTAAAATAAAGCGGGCAATATAATACCGATTGAAATGCCGGTTAAGAAGCTATCTCTTTTAAAAAAAGAAGGTATCATTAATGGGATATTAATCGAATTTCAACTTATCAACAAAATGGTGGGCAGTAAAATCGAACTGAACAGGAACCACAGTTACATAATTGTCTGCCAGTGCTTTTTCGTCAGAATCGGGATGCGGGTCGCCATTTTCAAAATTTCCGCCAAGCCAGTAATATTTTCTACCGTAAGGGTCGGTTCTTTCTTCAAACTCTTCAACCCAGCGGGCTTTCGCCTGGCGGCAAACTTTTATGCCTTTAATTGCTTCACCGCTAATTCTTGGAATATTCACATTCAGGCAAACACCTTCGGGTAGTCCTTCGTTCAATACTTTTAAAGTAATTTTCTTTACCCAATCTTCAACATGGCTGAAATCGGCATCATGCTTATAATCAGTAAGCGAGAATCCGATTGCTGGAATTCCGTCAATCGAAGCTTCAAGAACCGCTGCCATAGTTCCCGAATAAATAATGTTGATAGCAGCATTACTGCCATGGTTTATTCCAGAGACAACCAAATCAGGTTTGCGGTGCATCAAACGATGTTTTCCAAGCTTTACATTGTCGGTTGGTGTTCCGTTAGTTACAAATTCAATATAGCCTTCGCTTTGCTCAACTATTCGCGGCATAAGTGGCGTTTGGGTAGTAACTGCATGCCCCATTCCCGACATGCTTCTGTCGGAGGCAATGGTAACCACATCGCCCAATTGACGCATGATTTTTACCAATGTTCGCAATCCCTGTGCTTTCACGCCATCGTCGTTTGTAACTAAAATTAATGGTCTATTTTTCATTTTCATCTGCATCTTCTATGTTAGTAACTCCTGCTGAAATAATGAATTTCATCACCTCAGCGGTTGAGGCATCTATTGGCCTGACATGCTTTGCGGGAACAATTACCAGGTTTCCCGACCAAGCGTATGAGTGCGGCAAATATACTGCTACTTTATCAGTTGACAGGCCAATGATGGATAAATCTTTGTTTGTAATAAATCCCAGCTTTTCCATATCAGTCGTGCTGCTAATCTTTACAAGAACTGGTTCTGTAAACCTTTTCTTCTTTCCCACAAATGCTGAAACAAGATCTTTTATGCCAGTGTAAATCAACTTAATCAGCGGAGCTTTGGAAAGTATTTTATCGAAATATGACCAAATTGGTGTGAATAAAATTGTTGACCCCATCAAGCCAATGAAGGTGATTGAAAGCAAAAGCAGTAGAAAACCCAACCCGGGAATTTCCAATCCGATGAATTCGGTTATGTAGTCCTTTAAAATATCATCAACCCAGGTAAAAAGTTTATATACAGCCCAAACAGTAAGCGTAACAGGCGTTACAAGAATTAATCCCTGAACAAAATATTGAAGCAACAGACTTGTAAATTTATTCTTCATAACGAACCATTTTTAAAAATCAACAAAAGAATGATGGCTTCAAAAGTACAACAACTACATTAAATATTACTTTTGCGTTTTGTAATTTATTACCCACCTGCTTCGTCATGATGAAAGATTTTATCAGAAAAATTCTTAGAGCACTTCACCTCGACCTTACCAAAAATCTTCAATACGACCGAAGCACCGTGAAAATAATGAAAAGAATAATCAAACCAGCTTCAAATTGTGTTGATATTGGTTGCCACAAAGGCGAAATGCTCGACCTGATGTTAAAATATGCACCTGCCGGAAAACATTTTGCTTTTGAACCAATTCCCGAAATGTATGAGCAGCTGAAATTGAGGTACAATGGGAATTGTGAAGTTTTCCAGATGGCACTGAGCGATAAAAAAGGAGAAACAACATTTAATTATGTAAAAAATGCACCAGCCTACAGTGGTATAAAAAAAAGAAAATATGCTGTAAAAGTTCCACAAATTGAAGAATTGAAAGTGAATGTAGATTTATTGGACAATGTTCTTCCCAAAGATTTAAAAATAGATTTCATTAAAATTGATGTAGAAGGTGGGGAATTTGGCGTACTGAAAGGTGCAGTGGAAATTCTTAAAAAATCAAAACCGGTTGTGGTTTTTGAATTCGGGTTGGGTGCAAGTGAATTTTATGGAACCAAACCTGGCGAATTATTTGATTTGTTGGAAACTTGTGGTTTGAAAATTTCCTTATTAAAAAGCTGGCTAAAAGAAGAAAATCCACTTGATAAAGAAGCGTTTATTGAAATTTACCATGAAAATAAGGAGTATTATTTTATTGCCCATCCCTGGACAGAAAAGTTTGTAATTCGTTGTGGAGTTTGTACGTAGGCAGACCCATCACATTATAAAAAGACCCCTCAATTTTACTGATGGCCACATGCCCAATCCATTCCTGGATGCCGTAAGCACCGGCCTTATCGTAGGGTTTGTAATTATCCAAATAATATTCAATCTCTTCCTTTGTCAGTTCCTTGAAAGTTACTTTTGTTGAAGCCGAAAATGTTGCTGTTTTTTCCATACTTCTCAATGTAACTCCTGTAACCACCAGGTGCGTTTTTCCTGATAAGGAATTTAATATTTCTGCCGCATGTTCTTTGTTATCAGGCTTTCCAAGAATTTTACCTTCAATGGCAACAATGGTGTCAGCCGTAATTACCAGGGTTTGGCTTTT
>DATCTB010000318.1:0-4268 GCA_036568185.1 Bacteroidales bacterium
CAGCCAAAATCGTCTTTTACAACGCAGGAATAAGTTCCTGCTGAGAGGTTTTGAAACAGGCCGTTTCCTGTTTGAAAACTTGTTCCGTTATCAATTGAATAATGCACTTGTCCTGAATTCGCGTTAGCTGCAATATCAATTAGGCCATTTTGTAAAAAATCAATTTCAGAAGTTGTGTTTACAGAACTTACTTCAGGGCCGGGGATGTTCTCAAGAACAAGCGGGTTGTCTTCAAACACGCTTTCGCAGCCAAGCAGGTCTTTTACACGAATGAAATAATTCCCGGCAGGTAAATTTTCAAATAAAGGATTTCCTGTTTGCCATGAATTGCCGTTGTCAACAGAAAAAAGCAAATCAGATGGAGTTCCTGAATTAGCAGTAATGTTGATAGTTCCCAAATCCTGCCCGCAATGTGTATCTTCTTTTTGAACCGAATTTATTTCAATATCCCCGGCATCTTCGATGGTGTATGGATTGGAAACGGTGGTGCAGCCATTTCCATCCAGAATATGCAAATAATAATTTCCTACCGGTAAATTAATCAAATCGAGCGTGTTGGCCAGAAAGTTATTGCCGGCATCGTACCACTCAACACTCAGGGGTTCTTCTCCCGAAACAGCAAGCCCGAGTATTTTTCCATTGTTCCCTCCGCAGGTGGTTGGCACAAGGCTCAGGTTATCTTCGTTGATGGCGGCTTTGGGAAACCAGCCCACGTAAATGCTGTCGATGCCGAAACAGCCTATTTCCTGCCTCAGCCTAACCCAATACCAGCCACTGTCGGCAACGGTAATTTCGTTCATGTTTTGCCCCAAAGTGCCTGTACTCCAGGTGTACATTCCTTCTTCGTCGCCTGCATTCAGCACCACTTCTTCGCCTTCGCAAACCACTACATCGGGGCCCAGGTCGGGATGGGGAATGTCTTCCACTGTAACAATACGCGATGTCTGTTCAATCCTGTTGCTGGGGTAGCGAACGTACACCGATACTTCGTACTCGCCGGGAGCGCTGAACAGGTGCTGGGGGTTGATTTCGTTGGAGTAATTGTCTCCCCCGGTAGAGGGGTCGCCAAAGTTCCAGGAGATAAACGCCGGTTCGGGCTGGAAGTTGGACTGGAAAACGAACGGGCTGCTCTGGCACTGCCCATCCCACTCGAAGCGGTAGAGGTAGTCGAGGAGGATGTTGGTTAAATACTGATATAAATAACTATTAAGAGTTATATAGTTCTCCTCAAAATTACAGGCTGTTCCTCTCTTCCAAGGGTCATGAATCACATTTATATAAAAACTATATACTGGGTCTGGAGTAGTACAATAAATCTTACCATCTGGAGCCAATTGAAGGCCAGCACCACCACTATTTGATATTAAGATGGCAGATTCTACAAACTGTGCGGAATCTTCTACCAAACTCATATCATATTGATAAAGATGGTATTTAGTGTCTAATCCATCCTCATCAGCCCAAGTTGAGAGGTAAGCTAATTTAGAATCAGGTGAAAATTCGATTGAAAAAGGATCTTCAGAATTAAGATACAATGGAAATTTAATTGTGTACATAAAGTTAATTTCACCGGTTGATGAATTAAATTGACAAACTTGAAATCTGTCAAAAATTGTATTATTTGGTAACCCTTCTCCCCAATATGAAGCAATAAGGTATTTTTTATTATAAGAAACTTTCATCATGCCATTCAAATAAGAAGGGGGTTCTTCTGGTGAGAAGTTCAAAACCGGCGAGGGACTTAATCCGGATGAGCTTAATAGAAATGATGCATACGCTTCGAATTGTTGTTTTCTGGTAATTATCCATATGTCATTACCATTTTCATGTCTAACAGCAATAACCATTTCAAGTGCATCCCAGGCTGCACTTACAGGAATGTTTTTTTCTATAATAGCGCCAAATCCGTTGTCCAGTTCCATATCAACTATTGAATAGTACAATCCGGGTTGATCAAGATAATGCCGAATTGTAAAAACGTAATATAAGTAGTCAGAATTAGGTTTTTTTACAATTACAGCATTTTGGGTTTGTCTAATATTGCCAAATAATCCTTCGCCATTTTGCATAATTTCATTATTTCTGTTCCAAATTGTTAATGAATTGGTTGCAAATAAAAAATTTCCAAGTGAATCACAAATGCTTGCTTCCCCACCAAAAAATGGAGTTGAAAGTATTATGGGTTGACCAGAATTGAAATCCAGTCCAGTAAAACGTCCTGTATACCATGTATTGGCTTCTTTTTGCGGATAAACATTAATAAATCCGAAAAAAATAAGAATAATTATTATTACCAATTTTGGCATATTCTGAATAAATGATACAAACTTATGCTCTCTTTTATTTGCGAAAGAGAGCATAAGCCTAAAAAGAATTAATTAAGTACAATAGATGGTGATAATTGAATAATCCCATTATAAAAATCGTGACAATTATATGAACTATAGTTACCAGACCCAGAACAACATGCAGAAGGCGGATTAGTTGAGCTATCCATAAGCCAAACCCATGCATATACCGTTAAACTTGGAGTATAATCATGATCCTTATCACAGTAAGTATCTACTTCAGGCACATCAACATTGGCATAGGTCAAGTCCAAATTATACAATGTAATTGTTTTATTTTGGACAACCCATTCACTGTTCGCATTATCATAGATAGATACGGAAACTTTAAAAAAATCAGTTGCTTCGTTTCCGCAATTGCCACTAAAACAATTATCAGCATTCCAGGAAACATTTACAATATCAACCTGGGCAAAGCTTGCAGTAACTCCAAACAGGATGGCTGCAAATAGAAGGAATATTTTTTTCATCTTATTAATTTTTTAGTTAAATACTTTTTGAATTTGTTTTAGGTTTTTTTTGAAAAATTGTTGTTTGTTAAACAAAAATTGCCACCCCACATTGAAAAATTATAAACGGGGTGGCAGGGCTTTATAAATTTGTTTTTTCCTAAAAAGTGTATTGATTTCGCTTTTATACAGTTTATTTGAAAGTAAAGTTTGGAAAATTGAAAGACAAACAGGCTGTCCCCAAATAATGTCAGCAGGGAATGGAGGGGGGGTAAACGCCACAATCCCAATAACATACGAAACAAACAAATTTAAATCGTCGCTAACGTAATAATCTGGCATCGCTTAAATCCTTAAAAGGACTGTAAATATAGTGTAAACAAACTTGAAAGTCAATCACTGAAAACCACCATTTAGAAAAAATGGTGGAAAATCGCTATATCAAAATGGGTTTTTAAGAATTTATTTTCTTTTTTATCATTCCCATAAATTGGGAATCCAGTTAAGCCTAAAGAAAAAAAGTGGATTACTGATAAATACTCCGTATTTTCAGGAATGAAGGACCTTTGCTGGCTTTGAGAACATCTCTTGTCCTTCTGAGCATAGCGAAGAAACTAAACGGGAAATAGATTCTTCACTTCGTTCAGAATGAACTGAGTTAAAAACCATTTTCAAATCAGCACATCAAATTATCAAATTCCTCACCTTTTTCTCAAAAAACATTTTCATTTTCCAGAAAAAAACCGGATATTTGCAGCCATTTTTAAAAAATCATATATTCATTTAAAACACAATTAGTTATGCCAACTAAGATGAGACTGCAAAGACATGGTAAAAAAGGAAAACCTTTTTATCATATCGTTATTGCTGATGGTCGTGCACCAAGAGACGGAAGATTTATTGAGAAGATTGGCACTTATGACCCGATTCCAAACCCGGCGGAGATTAATCTCCAGGCCGAAAAAGCATTAGACTGGCTTCAAAAAGGAGCCCAGCCTACTGACACTGTTAGAGCGATTCTTTCTTATAAAGGAATCCTTTACAAAAACCATTTGTTGAAAGGCGTTGCAAAAGGCGCATTAACCGAAGCGGAAGCAGAAGTTAAATTTCAAAACTGGATGACCGAAAAAGAAGCGAAAATTGACCAAAAACGCAAAGGCCTGACTGACAAAGAAAGGGCTGAACGCAAAGCCAAACTAGAAGCTGAGGTAAAGGTTAATGAAGCACGTGAAGCAGAACTGGCTAAATTGAAGTTAGCTGCTATTGATGCACTGGCTAAAAAGAGCGCTGATGCTTCTGAAGAAGTTGCAGAAGTTGAAGTAGCCGAAGAAACAGCAGAAACCGTTGTTGAAGTTGTTGCTGAAACTGCAGAAGTTGTTGAGGAAGTTAAAGAAGAAGTAGCTGAAGTTGTTGCTGAAACTCCTGAGGTTGTTGAAGAAGTAGTGGCTGAAGCCAAAGTTGAAGAAGCTCC
>DATCTB010000319.1:0-3808 GCA_036568185.1 Bacteroidales bacterium
GAAAGAAGGCTTGGCATTGCTGAACGGGACGCAGTTTATGGCGGCTTATGGCGTGCATAATTTGCTCAAACTTTTCCGCCTTTCTGAATTGGCTGACATTATCGGAGCAATTTCCCTTGATGCATTTGACGGGCGTATTGAACCATTTTTTGATGAACTGCATCAAATCAGGCACCACAAAGGGCAGATACAAACTGCCGCCAGGTTCCGCTTGTTGCTTGAAGGAAGTGAACTGATAAACCGCCCAAAAGTGCATGTCCAGGACCCCTATTCTTTCCGCTGCATCCCGCAGGTTCATGGGGCTTCCAAAGATTCTATCAATTATGTGGCAACAGTTTTTTCAAATGAAATCAATGCTGTTACAGACAACCCAACTATTTTTCCTGATAAGGATTTGATTATTTCCGGTGGAAATTTTCACGGACAACCTTTGGCTCTTGCTTTAGATAATATGGCTATCGCGGCAGCAGAATGGGGAAATATTTCCGAAAGGCGCACCTACCAATTATTGCATGGAAAACGTGGGCTTCCACCTTTTCTTGTTGCCAATCCGGGGCTCAATTCCGGCTTTATGATTCCGCAGTACACTGCCGCTTCCATCGTTAACCAGAATAAAATGCTATGCACGCCTTCATCGGTTGATTCCATCGAATCGTCGCAAGGGCAGGAAGACCACGTGAGTATGGGAGCCAATGCTGCCACAAAAGCTTATAAAGTGGTGTATAATTTAGAAAGAATCCTGGCTATCGAACTCTTCAATGCTGCACAAGCCCTTGATTTTAGAAAACCCGTAAAATCATCTCCTTTTATTGAAGAATTTATTGCCGCTTACCGCGAAAAAGTTACCTTCATCGAGCAGGATAAAGTGATGCATGATGAAATGGAAAAAAGCATCCTTTTTCTCCGCGAGGTGCAATACGACTTGCCCGATGCGCTGATTCCGGGTATTTGATTTGCTACCCAGAAAAGTAATAAAAAACTACCATTTAGCTTCCTTGTTTTGCGGTTTTTTCTTTTTTTCATTTGTAATCAGTATGTTATAAAAATAATATACTGTCTGCGGCCACAGATTGTTAATTAAAAATTATTTAACCATTTTAAAAGTTTAAGTTATGAAAAAAACAGTGATTTTTTTTTGGGTTTTCGTATTATTTATGTTTTTCTTCCAAAGCTGTAAGAAAGAAAATAAATATAGCTGTAGCCAAGATATTAATGATTGGGTAACAACCTATAAAAGTGGCTTTGCAGATATAACCCGTGAGCAACTCGCTTCACTTCCAATTGGCTATCAAATTGCAGTTTATAGATCATTCTCGAGTTTGAAGAAATACGAAATTTGGAATGAAAAGTTAAATTTGGTAAAAACACAGGAATGGGATGAATTAATGCAAAACAAAATTAATGAGCTTGATAATGTATTAAAACCAGAAATTTTTACTAATGATGATGGGAGTAATCAAAAAGAAATTGTTTTAACAATTCTTGATAATTGGCAAACTTCTGTTTTAGGAGAATTAAGAATGGATTCACTTGATTATTTTATCAGTTTTTATACCATTATGACAGAAGATGAAATTTCAATGCTTGTTAATAATCCTGAGGCAATAGATTATTCTTGGTTAAAAGGCGGCGATGAAATTACAATGGAACCTGGACCAGGAGGGGGTGGGGCTCACGATTGTGTTTGTTCTTGGAGTATGGGGTGCTCAATTTTTATGAATTCAGCTTGTGATGAAACTATAACTTGCAACCAGGTTGACGGCTGTGGCTTCTTTTTTCTATACAAATGCAAAGGGATGTGTGAAGAAAACCTTTCTTATTAGCGTAATATAATTATAAGAAAAGAAAATTACAAAAGAAAGGAAGGTGACAAATAAATACATAATACCCGTAGTAATTTTAATCATATTATTGCTAACGTTTTTTTTAAAAGGAGAGTTTGCGGTTTTTTATATAGGATCGCTGATTTTTTTTGTAACTGGTTTTTTGTTTAAAAATAAAATACCAGGTTGGATGTTTCTGCTGATCAGCGCACTTCCATTTTATATTGCCGTTTTCATCTATTTTATGGTTTCAGATATTATGAAAAGTCAACAGCAATATCCAAATCCAATGGGTTTTATCTATTATTCTATTATCTTCCTTTCCTCTTATTTTATTTCAAACCGAATTCTTTTTGTAATTAAAAACGAAAATTGGAGATATCTGATATTTATTTCAATAAGTGCTTTTTTGTTTTGCACTGTTATAAATATTTTTGGGAAACCATTATTGTTTAGTGTTGCCGGGCCATTATATTTTATTAGTTCACTGATATCAATTCGAAAAACTGGACAAAAAATAAGTATAATCAGCATCGTACTTTTTTTACCCTTCTTCATAATTTTGATTTTTTTACCATCGTTTTACAAAGATGCTTTGCCTGAAATGTTTTATCCTGTCGCTATCTTTATTGTAATCAGCATTTTTGCAGCAAAGCTATTTTTCAGATTTATCCTAAATAAAAATGTTTTAGGCAAAACAATAATTGTAGCTGTTTTATCTATAACTTCAATCACTGGATATGCAGGAATGATGAATTATTTGGAATTTCTATTTTCAAGAAATGACAGGTTACCAGCAGACAATTATGAATTGAGTTTTCAGACAATGAATGATAGTATAATTTATAATGTCAATTGGAAAGGTAAAATTGTCGTTCTTGATTTCTGGACAACCACATGTTCAGTATGTTTTAAAAAATTTCCTGAATTCGAGGAATTTTATCAAAAACACAGAGACAGAGAGGATATAATGATCTATGCTGTTAACATACCAGCCCGGATTTCAGATAGTCTTCCGGAAGTTAAAAGGATTGTTGATAAACTCAATTTTAGTTTTCCGATTTTATATGCGTTGCAGGATTATGATTATTATGAAAAAGTAATGAAAATAAATGGTGTGCCACACCTGGCCATCTTCGATAAAAATGGAAAATTGGCATATAGTGGAAACTTCAATAATAATCCGCTAATTCTTGTCAATAACCTTGAAAGGATGATTGATACCATTCAATAATTCCTTATTCAAAAACCATCCCATACGGCCTTCCCATAGTTTCTTCAAGTTGTGAAATAGAAACGTATTTGCTTAAACGATTGTATTCTTTCCCTTCAAAAAATATCAATAGAGTTGGGTTGGAGAAGACGTTGAAATGGGCTGCAAGCATTGGGTAAGCCACAGAATTGACGAAAGCCAGTTTCATTTTAGGAAATGATTTTTCCAACAACTCAATCACTTTAGGGCGAAGGCTAACGCAAGGCGCGCATGAATCGCTGTAAAAGTAAATTAAAGCCGCTGTTTCTTCATTCAATAATTTTTCAGCTTGTTCTGTTGTTTTTAATTCGGTTTGAGGCATTTTGTAAAATGTTTTTAAAGGTGCAAAAATAGTGGTAAATGTTGATATTCAACTTGGTTTTAAAAAGACAGGGATGCTTATTTTTTATAAATTAGCCACCTTTTAAAATTCTTAAAAATGACACTTATAATAAAAGGTGCAAGCCTCACGATTGAGGATGTTGTAAGGGTGGCAAGGAACCACGAAAAAGTGGAACTGGCTGCTGAAGCAAAAGAGCGGATTGTGAAATGCCGGGCAATGCTGGAAAATAAAATAGAAGCAGGGGAGATTATGTATGGCGTGAATACCGGGATTGGCGAGTTTTCGGAAGTTGTGCTCAGCGACAACCAGGTGAAGGATTTTCAAAAGTACCTGGTGTATAACCATGCCGCCGGAATTGGCGATGCGATGCCTGAAGACCATGTGCGTGGT
>DATCTB010000320.1:0-3374 GCA_036568185.1 Bacteroidales bacterium
GAAACTTTGAACAAAATGGGAAAAACCAGCCTTTTGTTTGAAGGTGGGAAATCGAATAATTTAGATTCCTCAGTAATAAATTGTGGCGTAGAAGGAGCGTTGAATGTATTGAAATACTTGGGTTTGCAGGATGGGGAACCAATCAAAAAAAACGAATCAATTATTATAAAAAAATCAAAGTGGGTCCGTGCGCCTTATTCAGGGATGTTTCAATATTCTGTTAAAAATGGCAGCAAAGTGAAAAAAAGGGAAGTGTTGGGAATTATCACAGATTCTTATGGAGAATTTGAGAAGAAGGTATTTGCACCCTTTGAAGGCTATGTTTTTTGTGTAAATACAGCACCAATTGTCAACAAGGGCGATGCGCTGTTTAATATGACGGTGGAGGTTGAAGAATAATATTTATTCAGAAAATTACCACACCTGCAAGGCATGAAGAAAAAATAGAAAACCAGGGCTTAGTCCTTAGAAAAAAAATGACTGTTCGGTTTGAGGATAAATTTAATTGGAAGGATTAATATTTCACTGTTTCTGTAAGCCCTGAATGCCGGAGCTTTTCTTTTTTTCCAAATTAATCTTTTATTATATCAATTGCACAAAAAGCTATAAAAATACATCATCTGCCCAGTGGGTTTGATGTGTTGATATTAGGTTAAATTTGCTCATTCAATAATTAATAACAAATTAATAATTCAAATTATGAAAAATTACATTTTAATTGCTGCAGCCTTGTTTATGGCGTCATTTTCTTTCTCTCAATCTACGGAAGAAATAAACCTGATACAATCTATTTTCGGTGTTGAAAAACAAGAGGTTGTTGCTGATTTTGTTCAGCCATCCGATACAGAAAAAGATGCATTTTGGAAACTATATGATGAATATGAAACTGAAAGAAAAGAACTTGGAAAACAAAGGATTGCCCTGCTTGAAGAATATGCAGCCGAATACATGACCATGACCAGTGAGCAGGCTGATGCATGGACAAAAAAGGCTATTGAGCTTCAGAAAAATACTGACGCCCTCATAGTAACCTATTATGGAAAAATTAAAAAAGCTACTGATGGAATTCTTGCCACCCAATTTTACCAGATTGAAAACTATATTCTGACCTATATCCGCATGCATATCCTGCAGGAGGTTCCTTTTGTGGAAAAATCCTAAAAAAAGGAAAATAGAAATTAGAACAAAATTTAAAATTGCCACCAACGAGTGCCTATATTAGACCAGGTTTCTGATATTCGTAAACACCCGTTGGTGGCAATTTATATGTAAGAAAAAACTGCATTATAAGCAAACGCTTCCTAATTTCCGTCAGGGAGCTTTTCCTCCAATCGAATTGATAAAGATTTGAATAAAAAGAAAGAGACTACTTTAAATAGGTGCCCAGGAACTCGCCAATACCATGAAACATAAGCCCCATACCCATGGTTGCAACAAAAAATCCAACCAGGCGTGTAGCTGCATCAATGCCTTTCTGGCCAATTCGTTTTACAATCTGGTTGGCTGATGAAAGAATAAAGTACATTAAAACCATGCAAGCCAAAGAAGCTATAGCCACCATGGCTATAGTAGCAAAGTCTTCACTTCCTTTTTTTGTGGCTGTCATGCTCAGAACGGTTGCCAGCACACCAGGACCAAACATGATTGGCAAGGCAAGTGGTACAAATGCCGGATCAGTATCACTTTTTCCACTTGAATATGAGTCTAAAAATTTACTGGGATCATTAAACAAATCGAATCCAATTTTTAACAGGATGATTCCTCCGACTGTTCTCACCATCGAAAGGTTAACACCGAAAATTTCGAGGATAAAAGTACCGAGTACTAGAAACGACAACATCAGAATTAGGGCAAACAGGCAGGAGCGGAAAGCCAGTTTTCGCGTATCCAGTTTATTTTTACCTTTTGAAAATGCCATAAAAATTGGCAGCGTCTCCAAAGGGTTGATTACAGCTATCAGCGTTGTGAATGTTCCTATTAAAATGGTTAAATGGTGGTTCATGCTCATGAGAATTTAAGGTTAATCAGTACAAAAATACAAATCTAAAACTGATTATTCTATCTTTCTAAAAACCAGTGTATCCTTGTTTTCTGAAGGGTTATTATAAAAATTGCCAATCATAATTATTTCTCTATTAGGCGAAAGTTCGAAATAATATGCGTGAAACCCACTATAACTTGAAAGAAACCACCTCAATGAAATGGTGCTTTCGGTTATTTTGTAAGAATATGGGCCGCTGTATTCTTTTGGCAAACTGTCATCATTTTTACCTCTTTTCAACCAGAAAACAGGGTCAGTGCCATCATATTCAGACAGGAACTCGAGGGTGTCAGCATTGCTTGTTGTTTCAATCCAGGTGCCCACAACCGGGCTTTTTTGAAAAGAATCTTTCTGGCATTGAATTGTAGCCACCAGCAGAACGCAACAAAGTACTAAGAACAGGATTTTCATTTTTTTATCTAATTGCGTTTCAAAAATAGTGATTTATAAAACAAAAACCGAAGGTTCATTTTTTCTGTGTTTTTTGAGTTTACTTCTGAATATATCTACTATTACCCCCTTTCAATTAGGGAACATAAATCAATAAAAAAGCGAATCTGGTTTGGCCCGGGAGTGCAGTCCCTATCTAGCTATGAAGCGTTTCTTATCATGTATATTTTGGAAACCGGAATTAGTAAATTTGCGGCAGCAAGGGGGCTGATAAAATTTTATATGAAGTTTCTTTTTTCAGGATCTTGTATTTTAAAAACTAATATTTTTACAAATAAAAACAATGAAAAAGATTATTTATGCATTTACCATTTTTGCTATGACATTATTGACAACAGCTTGCGAACAGAATGCATCGCAAAAAGATGCTGAAGCTGAAAAAAACCTGGCACCAGGGCAAAGCCTCGGCATAGCCTCCGTAACGAACCTCAGGGATGTTGGAGGCTATAAAACTTTGGATGGCAAAACAGTTACAAGGGGCCTGGCTTTTCGCTCAAACGAATTGAACCCAATCAGCCCGGACGACATGAAAAAAATTGCAGCGCTTGGCTTGAAAAATGATTATGATTTGCGGACTGTTGCTGAAGCAAAAGCTATGCCTGACGAATTGCCCCAGGGCGTGGAATATACTTTGCTGAATGTGTTGGCAGATGCACCAAAATCTTCTCCTGCAATGCTTGAAGAATTGGTTAGGGATCCAAAAGAAGCCAATATAAAACTAGGAGACGGCAGAATAGATTCGATGTTTATGATAGGATACAGGGAGTTTATCACGTTGCCAAGCGCAAAATCTTCCTTTAGCGAATTGTTTCTTTCGCTTGCCAGTGCAGAAAAAACACCAGCTTTGTTCCACTGCACTACCGGCAAGGACCGCACGGGATGG
>DATCTB010000321.1:0-18997 GCA_036568185.1 Bacteroidales bacterium
CGATTGGGGTGTTCACGGGATTGGGCATGAAATTTCGCTGTTGTACGACACAGCCCACGGCGCTACACTCAGCATTGGGTACATAGCCTGGCTGAAACTGCATCAGGATAGGATTCCGGATAGAATTATCAAATTAGGAAAGAACCTTTTCGGAGTAGGAACAGTTGATGAAACCATCATGCGGCTCGAACAGTTTTTCAGAAAAATCAATTCGCCGGTCCGGCTGACGGAAATTGGTTTAGACGAATCTAGTAAACAGGAATTATTGGCACAACTGAACAAAAATAACGTTTCGGGAATGAACCTGGCCCTTACTGGCAACGACCGTAAAAAACTGGTTGACCTGATGAGCCAAACTTTTTAAAAATTGACATCAATGAAAACCAAAGAACGTTTTATCGAACATTATAAAAACGGCTATATGCCCTGGGCCCACAACGAAGTGGATTATAACCTGGTTGAAATTGTGGAGCTATACCCGATTGAGCCTTGTAAAACTTTGGAAATTGGCTGCGGAACAGGAACCGATGCCATTTGGCTTGCTGAACAAGGATTTGATGTTACCGCATACGATGCCTCTGAAATTGCCATTGGTTTGGCAAAAGAAAAACTGGACAAAAAAGATGTAAAATGTAATTTTCAAGTCCTTGATTTTCTGACAGAAAAAATTGAAAATAAACCTTTTGAACTGGTTTTCGACCGTGGATTTTTTCATTCATTTGATTCAGAAAAAAAACGTAAAAAGTTTGCTAAAAAAGTTGCATCAAACCTTGCTAACAATGGATTGTGGCTTACCCTGGTTGGCAGCAAAGACAGGCCAAAAACTGATAGCGGCCCTCCACGCCGTTCGGCTCTTGATATCATTGCGGCTGCAGAACCTTATTTTAAAATTTTATCATTGAATGCCAGCTATTTTGGAAACGAACAACCCGACCCGGCGCAAAATTGGGTTTGCCTCATGCAAAAACGATAGTTCTTCCTGAACAGCTCTTTCGGTTTCGTGTTTATCTTAGCACGACTTTTGTAATATTTGAACATTGGCAGGTTAACCAAATTACTTTTAATAACGTGAATGTAAAAAACAGAAGCCGGTTTTGTGCTTTATTTTTTTACCAAAAAAGTTTATAAAAGCCGGACAAATGCAACCATTCAATCGTGCACTATGTCATTGGTATAAGTTATTTGAAGGTAATTTTTTTAACTTGCAGGTAAATTTTAATTCATCTGCATGGAATTTGATCCGGCCTTCATAAAACTGTTGAAAGCCCAGGATAGAAAGGCGCAAAAAACTTTTTATCTCCAGCTTGCTCCCAAGATGTACGGGGTTTGTCTCCGCTATGCATCCGACGGTGATGATGCCGAAGATATTATGCAGGAAGGATTTATAAGGGTTTTTAGGCATGTGAAAGATTTTCGTGGCGATGGTTCGCTGGAAGGCTGGGTAAGAAGGACAATGGTGAATACAGCCATCAATTTTTATAGAAAAAGAATCAAAAGAGGCATCAATACCGACCTGAAATATGTGAAGGGTAAAGCTGATGACAAGGTATTCGTGATTGAAAAGCTGGCTGCTGAAGAAATAATTGAATTGGTAAAAAAACTACCTGACGGATACAGGACTGTTTTTAATTTGAATGTAATTGAAGGCTACACACACAAAGAAATTGGCGAAATGCTCAATATTTCTGAAAACACCTCAAAGTCGCAACTATCAAGAGCCAGGGCTTCCCTGCAAAAAATGATTCACTCCATAAGTAAAAGAGAAAACATTGATTAAGCATCAGGAAAATATGGATGAATTATTAAGGGAAAAATTGGAAAATTTTACCCCTACGCCCCCTGAACATATTTGGACAGGTATTGAAAAAGGACTAAACAGGAAACCATTATTGGTTTTATTTTTAAATAACTGGAAAACTATTTCTGCTATTGCCCTGGTTTTATTGCTGTTTACTTTTGGTGCCTGGTATTTTTTACCAAATGAAACACTGGTAGCCGAGGAAAAGGAAACCATTCAGGAAGTTCCTGAATTGGTAATTTCAGAAAAAGATGATACAAGTGTCGAATTGCCGGAATTGGTTGAAGAAGTTGAAGTATTAACCGAAATGCAGGATAAACAATCAGGAAGCCTTGAAATTTCTTCTGAAAACAAAAGCGCTGGAAAATTTATTTCTGAAAAAAATAATATTAAGCCAATTTCTGAAACTGCATCTGCAGAAACTTCACAAGCAAAAAGTTCTTCTTCACCAACACCAAAACCTGTTTCAGAAATAAGCGATTACACAGTAATTTCTGGCTTCAATGCTATGCCGGTTGCGAATATTGGCTTTGCATTACCGCTTGATTTGTCAATGAGGCAAAAAGAATCTGTCAAAATTATTCCTGAGAAAAAAACCAAAACTTCAACGAAAGGAAGCTGGGAATTGGGTTTCTATTTTTCACCTGAAATAATTTTTAAAGATTTCGATTCGGTTAGAATGTTGACTAGCTATTCTTTCAATTTTGAACCTACATATTATATTAATAATCATTGGTTTCTCCGTTTCGGGTTGGGCGTTTCCTCCATGCGTGACCGTGGTTTTGCCAACCTGGATTATATCAGCAACGAGTTGATGGGAACTTATGATGATGTGTACGACGTTACTTTTGATTCGGTAAACGGTAAACTTGTTCCAACATATTATACTGAAAAAACTGAGGTTTGGGATTCAATCAGGCGGCTCACTGTTACCGAGGCGACCAACCAATACCTTTATTTGCAAACACCACTTCTGTTTGGCTATTACAAAAAATCTTCGCATTTCAACTGGTATGTATATGGCGGGCCGGCAATTAATTTTTTGGTGTATGAACAAACCGAAATGTCAGTTGATAATGCTGATGAAATTACGATTATTGATTTGGAAAACAGGCTTCCGGATCGCTCGCCATATTTCTTCCAGCTATGGATTGGTACTGGTATTGAATACAACGCCAGCAAGCACATTTCACTTGCAATTGAACCGAATTACAGGTACTATTTCAGTGGTGTTTACGACAGTTCGCCATACAAAACAGGATTTTCAGGTTTTGCTTTGCGGCTTGGAATTATTTATAAAATATTTTAATTAAATTTTGCAATTATGAAGCAAAACAGACTATTCTTTCTACCATTTCTGACTGCATTTTTACTGCTGTTTATTATTTCTGGAACAAACTCTTTTGCCTCCAATAACACTAGAAAAGTACTTATTACAGGCAAGGTGACAAACTCTGATTATGGAAATCCCGTAGCGAACCATGAAATTTATATTATCAGCGAGTCTGTTAATAATCAAAACGCCAGCTATTTCAAAACTATTTTAACTGACGAAGAAGGCTTTTATTACGACACACTTACTACCAGCCTCAACAAAGGCTCATTTTTGGTTTACACTTATGATTATAACAACAAAATTCAGGAGAAAAAACATTATTTCAGGTTTATCGAATTATCTGCCAGCAACATATTTGTAACTAATTTCAGCATTTATATGCCTTTCCAGGCTGAGCAACTTCAGGCACGATTTAAATACTCACAACGAAATAATGAAAGCCGGTTTAGTTTCCGCTTTACCGATCTTTCCAATAACGAAAATATAAGCAGTTGGCATTGGGATTTTGGGGATGGAAATGAATCTACTGAAAAAAATCCAGACCACATTTTTGCAACTTCCGGGCTGTACAAAGTAAAACTGACAGTAGCTGCTCAAATTTTTGGTAAACAAAAAATCAGCTCAATTTCAATGTATCTCTATGTTTCAGAACAATCCTATTTTCATATGGGTGGACATTGTTTTGCAGAATATTTTCCTATAGATAAAGGAAAAGCATTTTTATATTTTATTGATGAATATCAAAAGTTTATACCAGTAGATACAGCCACTTTCGATACCCTGGGTTATTATTATTTTTATGAAATTCCCGAAGGAGAATATTGCATTAAAGTTCAACCGGAAATAACATCGGAATACTACGGAACAATGCTGCCCACTTATTATGGCGATAAAGTTTTCTGGGAAATGGCTGTCCACATCAGCCACCACCAAACCAACTGGGAATATGATATTCATTTGGCTGAAGGGCACGACACGAACCTGGGAAAGTGCAATATTTCGGGGAATGTAGCTTACGGTGATACTTTAAGCAGCAGTAGAATTTCACCGGCCAAAGGTGTAGATTTCTTTTTGTTGAATGAAGAGGGCTCAATTCTTTCAAGTCATTACAGCGACGAAAAGGGTAATTTCAGTTTTGAAAAAATTGCCTCCGGAAATTATTGGCTGACGGTAGATGTACCTGGTTTTGAACGAAAAACGAAATTTATTGAATTGAATGATGAGAACACAGATGTTTCCAATCTTGAAATTATTATCGAAAATGGCGATGTCAATATGTCGGTTGAAAATAACGTATTTTCCAACTTCAGTACTTTAGGAAAAATATATCCAAATCCGGCAAGAGACGAAGTTAATATCGAACTATCAGCTACCGCGAACAGTTCATTGACAATTGAAATATTGGACAGCCAAGGTAGATTGTTGCAAACTGAAAATATGGTTTTACAGGAAGGAAACACTACCGTGAAGCTGAGTACCTCATCGTTGAAAAGCGGGAATTATTTAATAATGGTAAAAAGTGAAGGAAAAATTAGTGGTAAACCTTTAATAGTGAGCAAATAGTTAACTTTTGAACTCCCAGCGGGCACCGTCCTTAGTATCCATTATTTGAATATTGAGCCTAACCAGTTCTTCCCTGATTTTATCAGAAGTTGCGTAATCCTTATTTTTCTTAGCTTCCTGCCTGATGCTTAAAATGGTTTGCATCAAATAGTCCACCAGTTGGCTGTCTCCGGCCTGCTTTTCTTCTACTATTCCCAAAATATCAAACAGATAATCTTTGAATAAATTCTGAATAAAATCAATATCTGCTTTGCTTAACTTTTCCTTTTTATCATTCACAGTATTGACAATACGCGCCAGGTCGAACAGATGAGCCAGGGCTATTGGGGTATTAAAATCATCATTTATAGCTTCGGCGCATAAATTCTCAAATTGCCTGACTTCAACAGTTGATTTTTCTGAAGCTTCAATTTGGCCGAGCAAATGATAGGCTGCAAGAAGTTTGCTCATTCCCTTTTCAGCAGCTTTTAAGGCTTCATTTGAAAAATCGAGCGTGCTGCGATAATGAGCCTGAAGCATGAAAAACCTGATGGTCATAGGGCTGTAAGCTTGGTCAAGAGCCGGGTTTTCTCCGCTGAAAAAATCATCGAGAATAATAAAATTATTCAACGATTTTCCCATTTTCTGCCCATTCACTGTAATCATATTGTTGTGCATCCAGTATTTTACTGAATCGTGGCCTTTGGCTGCATTCACCTGTGCAATTTCCGATTCGTGGTGTGGGAACAACAAATCCATCCCGCCACCGTGAATGTCGAATTTATCTCCCAAATATTTGCAACCCATTGCTGAACATTCCATGTGCCAGCCCGGAAAACCTTCGCTCCATGGCGAAGGCCAGTGCATAATGTGGCGGCTGTCGGCTTTTTTCCACAAAGCAAAATCGTAGCTATTTTTTTTCTCTTGTTGGCCTGCCAGTTCACGCGTGTTTTCGAGCAATTCTTCTACTTTTCTTCCGGACAGTTTCCCATATTGGTAATCTTTGTTATACCGGTCTACATCAAAATAAACAGAGCCTTCAGCTTCATAGCCATAGCCATTCTCAAGTATGGTTTTCACCATTTCAATTTGCTCGATAATATGGCCCGAAGCGGTAGGTTCGATACTGGGTGGCAACACATTCAGCCGCTGCATATTTTCGTGGTAACGTCTTATATAATTATTGACAACTTCCATTGGTTCAAGCTGTTCAATCCTGGCTTTTTTGCCAATTTTATCTTCACCTTCATCGGCATCATTTTCCAAATGGCCAACATCAGTTATATTGCGGACGTAACGTACTTTATAACCCAGTTTTTTTAAATACCTGAAAACCACATCGAATGTAATTGCAGACCGTGCATGCCCAAGATGGGCGTCGCCATAAACCGTTGGCCCGCAAACATACATTCCAACCAAAGGTGGGTTTATAGGTTCAAAAACTTCTTTTTTCCGATTTAAAGTATTGTATATCTGTAGTTTATTCTGCATGAATTTTCTCTAAAAATTATAAAAATCAAATTACAATTCTTTTACAAAACAGCGCCTTCTTTTATGCTGAATATGGTCGTAATTTTTCCAATTTGAAATCACATTGTGGTTTGTTTCAAACACACCGGTAGTTTCCAACTGATTAATTCCCATCTCCATCAAGCGCCGCTGAAGTTCGGCAATTAACATAACGGCAACTCCGGAAGAATGGTATTCGGGCAGCACCCCGGTAAGCATCATGTCAATTACTTTTGGCTTTTTCATGGCTTTCATCAAATGCAAGAAACCAAATGGAAATAGACAACCGCCGGCTTTTTGCATGGCCTCTGACAAATTCGCCAAACCAATAAAAAACCCAATTACAACGCCATCCTTTGAAACCATGGTAACAAATCTAGGGTCGAGCATTTCGATATATTTTTTGGTGTATAGCGCAATCATGGCGTCATCCATTTCAGCTACGTATGGTAATTCCTCAAAAGAAGCGTTTAATATTTCGAAAATACGGTGCGAATATTTTTTGAGCTCCGGCTTCGTATCTGCTTTTACTATTTCAAAACCAAATCTGCGCTTTAACAACTCCATCCCCCGGTTTCCCTTTGTCACCGCTTGTTCGTTTAGCGTCAGGCGAAATTCCACCCAGTCATTTTCCTTCAAATACTCCCTTTTCTCAAAATAATCTTTGTAATAAGGCTTGTGATAAACCGACGCGATGCATGGCAAATAATCAAAGCCCTCAATCAGCAATCCCTGGTTATCCAGGTTAGTAAAACCCAGAGGACCGTGAACCGCTTCCATACCAGCCTTTTGAAGCCAATTTTCAGCTGTTTCCATCAATTTCGAAAAAACTTCAGCATCGTCAATAAATTCAATTCTGGAAAAACGACCCATTTTCTTTCCAATTTTTTTATTGTAATTGTGGTTTACAATTGCACCAATGCGGCCAACACAATTCCCATCTTTCCATGCTGTCCAGAATTTCGCATCACAAAATGCAAATGCGGGGTTAGTTTCTTTCTTGAGCATTTTTCGTTCGTCCTTCTTTAAAGGAGGAACCCAAAAACTTTCATTTTTATATAAATTAAATTGAAAATCAACAAATTCCCTGATATCTTTTGCCGAAATAACTTCTTTTATGGAAATCATTTTTATTGAATTAAATAATTTGTTACAAAAGTAACAGATTGAAGTAAATATTCTTGAATTAGAACAATAATTCGACAAATCAAATCAGGGGTTTTAATACTTTTGCATATATTTTTAAAAATGATGGAAAAAATTCTTGTTATTGGTTGTTCCGGGCAAATAGGTTCGGAATTGGTTTTGGCCTTGCGTAAAAAATTTGGTAGCGAAAATGTTTTTGCCACCGATATTAAAACACCTACCGAGGAAGTTCTGAAAGGCGGATTGTTCCAAATTCTGGACGTGCTTGATTATAAAAACCTGTTGCATTTCCTGGTAAGACACAACATTACAACAGTTTATAACCTGGCTGCTGTACTTTCCGGCAATGCCGAAAAAATTCCGTTGCAAGCCTGGGATATCAATATGAAAGCTTTGATGAATACGCTGGAAGCAGCGCGGCAGTCGGATGCAAAAAAGCTGTTTTGGCCTAGTTCCATCGCAGTTTTTGGCCCAACAACACCAAGAAAAAATACACCGCAACTAACTGTTATGGAACCCAATACGGTATATGGAATTTCAAAACTTGCCGGCGAACGCTGGGGAGAATATTACCAGAAAAGATATGGTATTGATTTTCGAAGCGTGCGCTACCCTGGGCTTATCAGCTATAAAACTGAACCTGGCGGAGGGACAACAGATTATGCAGTAGAAATTTATTTTGAAGCTATAAAAAATAAAGAATACACTTGCTTTCTGAGCGAAAACACTGCTTTGCCAATGATGTTTATGGACGACGCCATCAACAATACCATTAAATTGATGGATGCAGACAACTCAAAACTTTCATTGAGATCAAGTTACAATATGGCTGGAATTTCTTTCACACCTAAAGAAATAGCTGCAACCATTAAAAAACGTATTCCTGAATTTAAGATTTCATACGTACCAGATTTCAGGCAGGCAATTGCCGACAGCTGGCCGGCCAGCATCGACGATAGTATTGCGCAAAAAGACTGGGGCCTGAAAGCCAAATATGACCTGGAAAAAATGACGGATGTCATGCTTGAAAAAATTCGGGAACAAGTGAAATGATTGAGGATTTGTAATTTGGAGAATTGATGAATTGTAGAATTTCTGAATCAAAAATAAAAGCATTCTGATTATTATTGAGATAATACTTGTAATTTTTATAGTTTCGCATTCTTCAAATCCGAAATCGAAAATCCGCAATTCCTAAATGGCTGATTCTGAAAAAAAATATTATCGCAGAAGGGTGAGCAGCTCTTATGTTACCTCCATCATTAGCATTACGCTTGTGCTGTTTACCCTTGGATTTTTGGGCTTGGTTGTTTTGCACGCGAAAAGTTTATCCAATTATATTAAAGAAAATATTGGTTTTGAAATAATCATGAAAACCAATGCCACCGAAGCACAAATAATTCATTTGCAAAAAGTGCTTGACGCAAAAAATTATGTAAAATCCACTGAATATATTACCAAGGAAGAAGCAACAAAACGCCTGAAAACTGCTCTGGGAGAGGATTTTACAGAAATATTAGGTGATGAAAATAATCCCTTGCTCCCCTCGCTCGACGTGCGTTTCCGTGCGCCCTGGGCCAATAACGACAGCCTTGAAATTATTGAGCAATTTGTGCTTTCGAACGAAGCAGTTAAAGAAGTTTATTATCAAAAATCACTCGTTCAGGTAATTAATAAAAATCTCAATAAAATAAGCATTATATTGCTGGGCTTCACCATTTTACTATTGCTGGTGGCTATGGCATTGATAAACAACACCATCAGACTTGCCATCTATTCCAACCGCTTTATTATCAGAAGTATGCAACTAGTTGGAGCTACATCGGGTTTTATCAGGAGACCCTTTTTAATGAAAGGCGTTGTTCAGGGAGTTATAAGTGCACTCCTTGCTATTTTGCTACTTTATTTAATCATGACTTTTTTAATAAAAAATATTCCTGAATTCGCTTTGTTGACCAACCAATTGATGATATTGGCGCTATATTTAAGTGTTTTATTTTTCGGTATTATCCTCTCCGGAGTTTCAACTTTCTTCGCTGTTTCAAAATATTTGAAAATTAATAGCGATAAACTTTATTGAAAAGTTACAGTTTTTTAAGAATCTTGTAATATCCATCTTTGCCTTTATGAAATAATTTCGTGTATTTTTGGCAAAAATTTGAATATGGCTAAAAAACAAAATATAAAAGAACCTAAACAAGCTGTAGAATTTGCTTTTCGAAAAGAAAATTATCTTCTTTTACTCACTGGCTTGGTCGTTATGGCTGTTGGTTTCTTACTAATGATAGGAGGAAAATCGGAAAATCCTCAAATTTTCAACGAATCTATTTTCAATTTTCAAAGACTTACTTTGGCTCCAATCCTAATCCTCGCTGGTTATATTATAGAGATTTTCGCTATAATGATTAAACCAAAAGACACTCAATAAAATACTGTTAATGACTTGGTTAGAAGCACTCATCCTCAGCATTGTAGAGGGTATTACCGAATTTCTTCCCGTTTCCTCCACCGGCCACATGATTTTGACCGAAGGTATTTTGGGCATGAAAAGCAATGAGTTTGTTCAGGCATTTATTGTAAACATTCAGTTTGGGGCAATATTGTCAGTGGTAGTTTTGTATTGGAAACGGTTTTTTCAATCATGGAATTTTTATTTCAAACTTTTTCTGGCTTTTTTACCTGCAGCTTTTTTTGGACTTATTTTTTTAGATTTTATTTACTCTCTTTTGGAGAATATCTACGTTGTGGCGCTAATGCTGATTTTAGGTGGAATAGTTTTACTTTTCGTCGATAAATGGTTTAGTGTAGTATCTGAAAATCAGGAAGTGACAACAAAAAAAGCCATTGCGATAGGCTTTTTTCAGGTAATTGCCATGATACCAGGGGTTTCCAGGTCTGCTGCCACTATTATCGGAGGAATGAGCCAAAAACTAAGCAGAAAGAATGCTGCCGAATTTTCTTTTTTCCTGGCTGTACCAACCATGTTCGCGGCAGCTGGTTATAAATTGATTGAAAATTATTCAATTTTCACCTCACACGACTTTAAAATGTTGTTGTTTGGAAATGTTGTTTCATTCATTGTAGCGTTGATAGCCATCAAATCATTCATCACTTTTCTTACCAAATATGGCTTTAAAATTTTTGGTTATTACCGTATAGTCATCGGTTTGCTGATTCTAATTCTTTACCTTTTTGGGGTTGATTTAAGCGTTACTTAATGAAATTCGATTTTACAGAAGGTGAACTACTGCTGATTAACAAGCCACTGGAATGGACATCGTTTGATGTTGTTAATTTTTTGCGTTCGTTTATCAGGAAAGTTTACAACATTAAAAAATTAAAAGTTGGCCATGCCGGCACCCTCGACCCGCTTGCGACCGGACTTCTAATCATTTGTACCGGGAAAAAAACCAAGCAAATTGAACAATATATGGGCATGGACAAAGTGTACGTTGGCAGGATGCATCTGGGCGCAACCACTCCTTCCTATGATAAAGAAACTGAAATTGACCATACATTTGATATTAGCCACCTCACTGAAAGCCAGCTTAGAGAAAATGCGAAATTGTTTGTTGGCGAAATTGACCAGGTACCACCGCAGTTTTCAGCAATAAAAATTGATGGTAAAAGAGCATTTACTTATGCGCGAAAGCAAAATGAAGTTGAAATCAAGTCGAGAAAGGTAACAATTCATCAATTTGAATTAGTGAATATAGAATTGCCTTATGTCGATTTTATGGTGCATTGTACAAAAGGAACCTATATCAGATCTTTGGTTTATGATTTTGGCAAATCTCTTGATAATGGCGCATATCTCTCGGAACTTTGCAGAACAAAAATTGGAGAATATTCACTGAATGCTGCCTTTACATTGGAAGAAATTAAGAAAATTATTCTTGACCAAATTGGTTAATTTCCGCTCAATTAAATTCTACAATCCGCTAAAACACTGACTGTCTTTATAATAAAGACAATTTACTTGACATTCGTGTTTTAATTCCGTACCTTTGCACACTTTTTATCAAAGAAAATTATATCAATCCTTTTTCATATTAGTAGTTTAATTTATCATTTACATTCATAAACTCAGCCAATGAAATTATCACAATTTAAATTTGAATTGCCTAAGGAGTTAATTGCGAGCCATCCATCTGCAAACAGGGATGAATCAAGATTAATGATTGTTAATCGCAAAACCAAAAAAATTGAGCACAAAACATTTAAAGATGTATTGGAATATTTTTCTGACGGTGATGCGTTTGTTATAAACAATACCAAAGTGTTTCCAGCAAGGCTTTATGGTGAAAAAGAAAAAACCGGCGCTAAAATTGAAGTCTTTCTACTCCGCGAACTCAACCGTGAAAGCAGGCTTTGGGACGTGTTGGTTGACCCTGCCCGCAAAATAAGAATTGGAAACAAATTGTATTTTGGCGAAGATGAAGCGTTAGTAGCCGAAGTTATTGACAATACAACCTCACGTGGCCGTACCCTGCGCTTTTTGTTTGACGGGCCTTATGAAGAATTCAAAAAAACTATTCAGCAACTTGGTCAGACTCCATTGCCAAAGATTCATGGCAGGCCAATTGAAGATATAGATGAAGAGCGCTATCAAACAATTTATGCCAAACACGAAGGTGCTGTTGCAGCTCCTATTGCAGGCCTGCACTTTTCAAGAGAACTGATGAAACGTCTCGAAATTAAAGGTGTGAACTTTGCAGAAATTACCTTGCATACCGGCCTGGGAAATTTCAGACCAATAGAAGTTGAGGATCTTTCAAAGCATAAAGTTGATTCTGAAGAAATGTTTATTACCCAAAAAACTGCTGACATTGTCAACAAAGCTTTGGATAATAAAAAACGCGTTTGTGCTGTAGGAACTACCAGTTTAAAAGCGCTCGAATCTGCAGTTTCAATCACAGGTCGAATTAAACCTTTTGAAGGCTGGACTAATAAATTTATTTTTCCTCCTTATGAATTTAATACCGCCAATTGCATGATTACCAACTTTCATTTGCCCATGTCGCCTATGATAATGATGATTTCTGCGTTTGTAGGATTTGATTTTCTTGAAGATGTTTATCAGGAAGCAATTAAAGAAAAATACAGGTTTTTTACTTATGGTGATGCTATGCTGATACTGTAAGCCTGATTTCCTGATTAGAATAATACAACGAAAGAACCCGGTAATGCCGGGTTTTTTTATTCATTAAAACTGTATTTTTAACATAATTTTTCAAGACTATGAAACAATATGTTCTGATTGTAGCAGGTGGAAAAGGCGAACGGATGAATTCAATTGTGCCAAAACAGTTTATTGAAATAAACGGAAAGCCATTGCTGATGCACACAATGGAAGCATTCGTGAATGAAACAACTAACCCTGAATTTATTCTTGTTCTGCCAAGGGAACAAATTGCTGAATGGAAAAAATTGTGCCACATCCATCAGTTTCAAATCGAACCAAAAATTGCTGAAGGCGGCCCAAAACGATTTCATTCCGTAAAAAGTGGATTGAAGTTAGTTCCTGAAAATGTTTTGGTTGCCATCCACGATGCAAACAGGCCTTTTGTTTCAAAAGAGACTATACGCCGCTGTTTTGAAATGGCCTCACGAAAAGGAAATGCTGTGCCGGTAATCAATTTTACAGAATCAGTCAGGGAAGTTTCTGGGGTAATTAACAAAGTTGTCGATCGTTCAAGATTGAGAATCGTTCAAACCCCACAGGTTTTCATATCAAATCATATAAAAAAAGCTTATCAGCAAAATTTTTCAGAAGAATTTACTGATGATGCCAACGTGCTAGAAAAGGCCGGTTTTCAAATCAACCTGGTTGAAGGAAATATTGAAAACATGAAAATAACTTATCAAGCCGATTTGATTTATGCTGAACATTTGTCTGTTGAAAAAGAAAAAAAGCATGTTTAGTTTTTTTATGCTAAATTTTTCCTGTCCTTCCATGTAAATTTTGCAAAAAACCCATAAAAGGCAGCAAACACAATATAAAACGGGTAAATAAATTCGAAAGGAAAAAGCCAGCGAAGCAACTTCCGTTTGTTGGCAAAGCCCGAGAATTCATATAATAATGGAATATCAAGTAAGAATTTGAAAACTATAAAAAGAACATAAACTGCTAAAAACCAGTTTATAAAAATGCCACACAACAGGCTTGTAACAAGCATTAGGTTAAAAAAGAAAACTGCCAGCGAAACAAAAATTGCCCATTTATTTTTATACCCTTTTGCTTTTGATGCCCAGCGAATGCGCTGGTTGATAAACTCATTAGCGGTTTTTGGAGCCTGGGTATAAACCATAGAATCAGCATTTTTTAGAAAAAGCACTTTTTTTGCCCCAAATTTTTCAATCATTTTATGAATGATAAACACATCATCGCCCGATACATAGTTCTCAGAACCTATTTTCCCGGCAATAGAATTATAAGCTTCGGTTGAAAAAGCGAGATTTGCGCCATTTCCCATAAATGGCATGCCATGGCCTGAAGAAGCGGCACCCGATGCAACCAGGCTCAGAAAATCGAGTGAGAATAATTTTTGCAAAAGAGTTTTTTCTTCTCTATAAACCACAGGCCCAAAAATTAAAGCAGGTCTGTTTTTTCTATAGAATGAAACAAAACTTCCTATCCATCCGGCAGGCATCTCACAATCTCCATCAGTGGTTATAATCAGTTCACCATTTGCCAACAAAAATCCTTCTGACAAAGTTTTTTTCTTTCCATGGCCTGTTGCATGTACCAGGTTGAGTTCAATTTTTTTTTCAAAAATAAATTTCTCAATTTCGCCAACAGTATTGTCGGTCGAATGATCATCAACGATAATGATTTCTGTATTTTCCTTCGGATAATTTTGTTTTTCAAAGCTTTCAAGCAGCTTTGCAATATTTTTTTCTTCATTTCTAACAGCAACAACTATGCTCACTTTTATGTTATCTGAGATTGAAGTTTTTGTAGCTCCTTTAAGCTTGTACCAGCCCGAAGTCAACACCAGCATCAGCATCAAATAAAAACCTGATGACACAACTAAAGTCCAGTAAATTAGGCTAATTAATGTCATTTTTTTTAGTTCTGAAAAAACGAAGGCTGTAAACAAAGATAGTTCCTAGCAATGCTGGAAAAGCCAGGTTGAAAAGCCAAAGCAAAGTGGATGCAGAAACTACGCCAAGCCCCATTTGTGCGTTCCAAAGATTCAAAGTTTCGAAATACAACCCAAATACGAACAAGCTGACTGAGCCGCGCACACCCAATTCGGTTAAAGCGATTGTTGGAATTATCGTCATAAGCAAATACACCACAGAAATAATTGCAATACCATTGAAGTAATTAATTGGGACATGAAAAATAAGCAACAACAAAAAGAACTGAAAAGAAAAAACCAGGTAGCGCAATATGCTTACGCCCAGCACTATCGCCAGGTTTTTTGAAGAGTACCATGAAAAAACAACGGTAAATTTATTGATTCGAGCTAGCTTGTGGCCACTAATCCTTTTGATTATTTCGGTAAACGAAGAAAAATTCAAGTAAGCGAAAACTGTAGCGACAATAAATACAATGGTTAAAATAAGCAATCCAAAATACAGCCATCGGTTCACTTGTTCAGATAAATCTACATATTTAGGCAAAAACCACGCAAGCGCAATTAATCCAAAAAGTGAAGTTGTTAGCAATTGAGCCATACTTCCAAGAATGGTAACCAATATTGCCCGAATTCGTCCGGCTTTTTTCAACACATAGATTCTTCCAAAATACTCGCCTACCCTGTTTGGTAAAAACATACTGACCGAATAGCCCGTCAATATGGCTTTGGTGGCGTTCCAGTATGAAACTTTTTCAAGTTTTTTTATTAAATATTTCCATTTCCATATTTCTAAAAAAATGTTTACTGGAATCAATAATAGAACGATTGAAAGAAGAAAATAGAAATTTTCGCCACCGGCTATTATGGGAAAATAATCCATAATTTCCTGGTAATCTTTTCGGTAGAAAATCTGATCGTAAATAAATGCAAGTGTCAGAATTACAATTGCAGCCCGAATGAGGATGTTGGCGGTTTTGCGTATTTTTGTTTTCATTATTAAAAATTCATCCTTTGAGTCCTGACCGAATTATTTTGGGGATTGACCCCGGCACCAACATCATGGGTTACGGTTTAATTCACCAACACGGCAACAAAATTGAGCTAATAACTATGGGCGTTTTGAAGCTGGGTAGTTACGGCAACCATGCGTTAAAATTAAAAAAGATTTTCGAACGGACACTTGGATTAATTGAACAATACAAACCAGACGAGCTCGCAATTGAAGCTCCTTTCTTTGGAAAAAATGTTCAGTCGATGCTGAAACTGGGGCGTGCGCAGGGAGTTGCCATGGCAGCAGCTTTGTATAAAGACCTTCCCATTTTTGAATATTCCCCGAAAAAAATTAAGCAATCCATCACCGGAAATGGAAATGCCTCAAAAGAGCAAGTAGCAGCCATGTTGCAAAACCTGGTAACAATTGAAGCAGCACCTGAGTTTTTAGATGCAACCGACGGTTTGGCAGCGGCTGTTTGTCACTATTTTCAAGGCAACCGTGTGAATACAGGCAATACTTATTCGGGTTGGAAGAGTTTTATTAAGGAAAATCCCGGTAGAACTAAATAGGAATTAGACACCAAGGCAAGAAGACACCAAGTTTTACCAAAAAAAAGAATTAATCAACGAGTTGAAAATCCAATTCCCTTTTCTCCATATTGACACTTTTTACAAGCACCTGCACTTTGTCTCCAAGCCGGTAAATTTGACCATGTTGCTTTCCAATAATGCGGTAATTGTCTTCGTCAAGGTAGTAAAAATCATCTTTTAATTCGTTAAATCGAATCAGCCCCTCGCTTTTACTGACGGTTAACTCAACAAAAATGCCCCATTTGCTAACGCCCGAAATCAATCCTTCAAACACCTGACCAACTTTATCAATAAGAAATTCAACTTGCTTGTATTTTACGGAAGCTCGTTCAGCCTCGGCAGCCCGTTTTTCCATATCAGACGAATGCTTGCACATTTCTTCATAGGTATCGGCACTAACTGATTTTTTTCCTTCCATGTACCGTTCAAGCAGGCGGTGCACCATCATGTCGGGATAGCGGCGAATGGGAGAAGTAAAATGGGTATAATAGGCAAATGCAAGGCCGTAATGCCCGATATTATCGGTGGAATAAATGGCTTTGGCCATGGTACGGATAGCGATGGTTTCAATCATGTGCTCCTCACCTTTTCCATGAATGGCTTTGAACAGTTTGTTGTAGGAAGAAGCCAAAGCTTGTCGCGAACTAACATTCAGGCCATAACCCAGTTTTTTCAGGAACTGGACAAAAGTGTTCAATTTCTCCGGGTTGGGTTCATCGTGAACACGGTAAACAAAGGTTTTTACAGGTTTTCCTTCGCCAGGCTTTGCAATTAGCTCAGCTACTTTTTTGTTAGCTAAAAGCATGAATTCCTCAATCAAATGGTTGGCTTCCTTTTGTTCTTTGATATAGGTTTCAATCGGTTTTCCTTTTTCATCCAGTTTGAATTTAACCTCTTCCGAACCAAAATTGATTGCCCCGCTTCTAAATCTTTGTTCACGCATAACCGAAGCCAGGCGGTGCAAAACCATTATATTATCTACAAACTCGCCTTCACCGGTTTCAATAATTTCCTGCACTTCTTCATATGCAAATCGCCTGTCAGATAAGATTATTGTTTTTCCAAACCATTGGTCGAGGATTTCTGCTTTTTCATTTAATTGAAAAACAGCCGAAAAAGTTAGTTTTTCCTCATTTGGCCGGAGCGAACAAACTTCATTAGACAACACTTCCGGAAGCATTGGGACAACGCGATCAACCAAATAAATGGAAGTTCCCCGATCGTAAGCTTCTGCATCAAGTGCAGTGCCTGGCGTAACATAATGCGTAACATCGGCAATGTGCACACCAACCTCCCAAACGCCATCTTTTATTTTTTTCAATGAAAGTGCATCATCAAAGTCTTTAGCGTCAACGGGGTCAATGGTAATGGTCCAGGTATTGCGAAAATCGCGCCTTTTCTGGATTTCAGAATTAGAAATTTTGAGGCTGATTTTTGCTGCATCCTGTTCAACAGCTTTTGGGAATGAAAGTGGAAAATTGAACTCAGCCAAAATTGATTGCATTTCCACATTGTTATCTCCCGGCTTGCCAAGAACCTGAACTATTTCACCAAATGGGTTGTTTGCATGTTCAGGCCATTCGGTTATTTTTACCAAAACTTTCTGCCCATTCCGGGCATCGCCGGACAATGTTTTTGGAATAAAAATATCGTAAGGCATATTTTTACTGTCGGGCACAACAAAGCCAAAATTTTTGCTCATTGTAAGCACACCAACATAGGTGTCTTTTCTTCTTTCAAGCACTTCAACTACCTGTCCTTCTGGCTTATGGCCTTTTCTTTTTGGGAAAAGTGACACCTTCACCTGGTCATCATGAAGGGCATGGCCAACATTGTTCGGGGCAATAAAAATATCATCGCCGCCTTCGTCAGAAATAATGTAAGCTTTCCCGGTTTTCAGCATTTCTACGCGTCCTGTTACAAATTTCTTTTTGTTGGCCAATTGTGAAAGTTGTTCAGCAGCCAACATATATTTTCCTGGTTTTATTTCTTTGAGTTCACCGGCTTTTGTCAGTTCCGATAGGATGTTAATCAGCAAATCACGCCCGGCTTTATCCCTGATTCCAAGCAAACTACCGACTTGTTTGTAATTATACGCTTTAAAAGGGTTTTCAGAAAAACTACTGAGAATAATCGCCGCAAGGGCGCTTTTTGGCCTTTTTGATTTTGATTTTTTTCGTGCCATAAAATGCAAAATTTATTTTTTATAAAGAAAATGCACCAATTTGTGCAGTACTTCAAAATTACTGAATAAAAAGAAGAAAATGATTTAAAAAAGATTAAACTATTTTTTTGGAAAGTTCAGGCCGTGGAATTGAATCAATTAATTGCCTGGTATATTGATTTTGTGGGTTTTCATAAACCTCGTCAGCATCGCCGGCTTCAATAATTTGGCCATTTTTCATGACCAAAATCCTGTCGGACATAAAGCGTACGACTGACAAATCGTGGGAAATAAAAATGTAGGTAAAGCCAAATTCTTTTTTCAAATCGTTTAACAAATTTAAAATTCGCGCCTGCACTGAAACATCAAGCGCTGAAACAGCTTCGTCGCAAATGATAAATCGAGGCTCAACTGCCAAGGCACGGGCAATAACAATTCGCTGCCTTTGCCCTCCAGAAAACTCGTGCGGGTACCTGTCGTAGTGCTCAGGCTTCAAACCAACTTTTTCGAGTAATTCGTAAACTTTCTGCTTTCTTTCAGTATTATTTTTGAATAAGCGGTGAACAGCCATCGGTTCTTTGATTGCATTCCCAATATTGATGTGCGGATTCAGGGAGGAATAAGGATCCTGGAAAACGATGTTCAGGTTTTTTCTCTCAGCCTTCATCCCGGTGGAATTTAATGCCAGAATATTATTTTCATTGAAAAAAATCGTGCCGCTATCGGGCTCAATTAACCGAAGAATACTTCTTCCCAGGGTTGTTTTTCCACAGCCCGATTCCCCAACCAATCCTAAAGTTTCACCTGGAAAAACCTGTAAACTAACATCA
>DATCTB010000322.1:0-2727 GCA_036568185.1 Bacteroidales bacterium
ACTGGTATATAATTAGCGACTACACCGTTGCCTGGGTGGCAGCCGAAAGCAAATTCGGATTAGAACTAGCGCTTGAATGGATAGATTCCGAAAAAGAATTTGTCTCTTCAGCAGGTTGGGCAACACTTTCGAGCTTAGTAGCCCTCAAAGAAGATGCAGAACTTGACCTAAAATTGATTTCCAAATTGCTTGACAGGGTTGAAAAAAATATCCAAGATGCTAGAAACCGGACACGCTACACCATGAATGGTTTTGTAATTTCCGTAGGAATTTATGTTGTACCATTATCTGAAAAAGCCATTGAAGTTGGAAAAAAAATCGGGAAAGTTTCTGTCAATGTTGGCGATACGGCTTGCAAAGTCCCTGTTGCAGTGGACTATATCGAAAAGAACCGTAAAATGGGCAGGATTGGCAAAAAAAGAAAAATTGCCAGGTGCTAGAATTAAGTTTGTTCTAATTCCTCTACTTTGATATCCAGGCTTTCAAACACATCATCCAAAGTCAGTTTATTTTCTGAAAGCACCAGCAATTTATCATTTGGTTCCAGAACTGTTGAACCACTCGGTGTGATATATTTCCCATCCCGCTGAATCATTGAAATATGGGCATTTTTCGGGAAATTTAACTGTACTATCCTTTTTCCGGCTGCCTGGCAGTTATCTGGCAAGATAATTTCAACCAATTCTGATTTAATACCTTCTTCCAATACAATATCAACCGGGCTTTTCAATTTCACCTTATTTGGCAGTGCTACATGCATCCAATTCGCAAAAACCCCCAAAGTAGTTCCCTGTATTAATACCGAAGTAACCGAAATGAAGAAGACGATGTTAAAAATCATTTGCGCCTTATCAATCCCGGCAAGCAATGGAAACGTTGCAAATACTATCGGTACGGCACCCCGAAGCCCAACCCACGAAATAAACCACCGGCTGCGGTTTTTCATTTTAAAAAAAGAAAGGCTGATAAACACACTGAGTGGGCGGGCAACAATGATGAGGAAAACTGAAATTATCAAACCAATCCCAATAACCGGAATAATCTGTGTAGGGAAAACAAGCAATCCCAAGGTTAAAAACAAAACAATCTGCATCAGCCAGGCAAAACCATCAAAGGCCTTGATAATCGATTTCTTGTGAATTAGCTCCTGGTTACCAAGATAAACGGCTGAAAGATAAATTGCCAGAAAACCGTTTCCTCCAATATAATCGGTAGCTGAAAAAGTTAAAAACATCAGGGCAATTACAAGTACAGGGTAAAGGCCTTCAACCTCAAGCTTTATTTTATTGATAACCAATTCTCCCAATCTGCCAAAAAGATAACCCAACAAAGCCCCAATGGCAATCTGCTTTAGAAAAAGAGGAAGAATACTTATAAGTCCATGTTCCTGGTTGACTACCAAGCCAAGAAATGCTATGGTCAGGAAATATGCCATAGGATCATTACTGCCACTTTCAAGCTCAAGTAGTGGCCTCAAGTCTTTTTTTAAGGCAATATTTTTTGAACGCAAAATGGAAAAAACGGCTGCTGCGTCGGTTGAGGAAACAATCGCACCAAGCAACAAACCTTCGTAAATAGAAAAATCAGTAAGCAACCAAACAAAAAAACCTACCGAAACAGCCGTTATCAACACACCCAAAGTTGACAAGCTAAGTCCAAGCCAAACAACAGGCTTGGTGCTTTTCCAACTGGTTTCTAAACCACCCGAGAACAAAATAAAGTTTAGTGCTACAACGCCAATAAACTGGGCTATTTTTGGATTATCAAATTGAATACCGCCTAATCCTTCCGAACCCGCGAGCATGCCAACAATCAAGAAAAAAATCAAAACGGGAACGCCAAAACGAAAAGAGGTTTTACTTGCAAAAATTGAAATAAGCAGCAAAATACTTCCAATTAGCAAGATATTATCAATAGTTAGGTTCATAAATTATTTTCCATTTTATGGGTTTCAAAAATACTTTTTCAAAATGAATTTTTCGGTAAAAATATTTTTAAAATAAATAGTTTTATTAAACAGTAAAACGGTTTTAAATTAAGCAGAAATCAATATTTTGGCTCTTTTGCTTACAATCGTTTTTAGTAACTTGCACACGTTTTTACAAAGTAATTGAAAAATCAGTTTTTAAAACAAAATACAAAAAAAAAGCCTGATTGTTTTTGGCACTTTTAAATGAAGGAAAAACTCAATATTCTTTTTATATGTAACAAATCGCCGTGGCCACCCCGCGAAGGCGGTCCAATTGCCATGTTCAACCTGATTGATGGGCTTGCTTCAGCCGGACACAAGGTGAAAGTGCTTGCGATAAACACCAATAAATACATGGTGAAACCGGAAGAAATTCCGGAAGATATCAAACAAAAAACAGGAATTGAGCTGGTGTACATTGACTTATCAGTAAAAGCTTTGCCTGCTTTACGGAATATGATTTTAAATAAATCTTATCATGTTGAGCGTTTCAAATCTCCAGAATTCGACAAGAAATTGATTGAAATTTTACAGGAAAACGAATTCGATATCGTTCAGTTTGAACTGGTTTATATGTCGCCGTATATTGAAACTATCCGTCAATATTCCAAAGCTAAAATAGTTTTGCGGGCGCATAATATCGAACACCTGATTTGGCAAAGGATTGCATCGGGAACAAAAAATTTATTGAAGAAAATTTACATCAAACACCTGGTAAGTACTTTGCAGGATTATGAATTATCCGTTCTTGATGAATA
>DATCTB010000323.1:0-9148 GCA_036568185.1 Bacteroidales bacterium
AAAAAAAGCAGGATCTGGCAAAAAAAGGTTTTATGAAGATTTAAGCGTTGCCTACTCAATGAATGCGAAAAATACTATCAATACAGTTGATTCGCTACTGTTTACCAACTCAACTATCAGCAAATACATGCAAAATGGGGCGAAGCACACAATTCCCATTAGTCTTCCGCTAAAAGTGTTAAAGTATTTTACACTCAGCAATTCTTTGAATATTAATGACAGGATGTACAGCATGAGTAAGGATAAATACTGGGCAAATGATACAGTAATTCAGGGAAGTGACACTTTAATAAATGAAGTAGTGGTTGATACGACCTGGGGATTTAGCAATGCGCTCGATTATTCTCTGTCAACAAGCCTCGGAACAAAGTTATATGGGCAGGTGAATTTTAAAAAAGGGCTGGTCCGGGCTGTACGGCATGTGTTTACGCCAAGCATTGGTTTTTCATACAACCCAGATTTTGGCAGTGATAGATATAATTATTACGATTCCTATATTGATGGTAATGGAAGAGAAATTTATTATTCAAAATATGAAGGTTCCCTTTATGGTTCACCACCCAATTCCAAATCTAGCCGGCTTACCTACAGCTTTGCGAATAACCTCGAAATGAAGGTCAGGAACAGGAAAGATACTATAACAGGAATGAAGAAAATTACCTTGATAGACAGGCTTACTTTTTCAGGAAGCTATGATTTTGCAAAAGATTCTTTCAATATTTCTACCCTAAGCGTTTCAGGAAACACGAGGCTTTGGAAAGATTTTTCAATACAATATTCATCTTTGTGGGATCCATATTTGCTAGACAGCGAAGGTAATAGGGTAAATAAAACTGTTTGGAGCGAATATAACAGGTTATTCAGGTGGCAAAACACCAATTGGAGTTTAAGCCTCAGTTACAGCTTGAGCGATGCTACATTTGACAAGGATAAGAAAAGTGAAGTTCCAGCAGCTAAACCAAATATAGCTGGTGAGGAACTGGATGAAATGAATGAAATTTTAGACGATCCTGTTGGTTATGTCGACTGGAATATTCCCTGGTCTTTAAGTTTTAATTATACATTTCAATACCGAACCAGCGAAAGCTATCCGGATCAATCAAGGGCAATTGTGAATACTTATGTTCAGAATTTGGGTGTAAACGGACAAATAAATATTACCCCCAAATGGAAATTCACCTTTTCAACCAGTTGGGACTTTAACACAAATGAGCTTGGCTTTACCAACATCAGCCTCTACCGCGACCTGCATTGCTGGGAAATGCGATTCAACTGGATACCGATTGGTACCCGCAAAAGCTGGAATTTCTCCCTCAACGTGAAAGCTTCCATTTTGCAGGATATGAAACTGAACAAAAAGAAAGACTTTAGGGATAATTAGAAATTATTGACTTGATGAATTATTTTCTGATTTTTTACCTAAAGCCTAATAGCCTACAGACTAATAACCTAAAGCCTAAAAGCCTAAAGAATGATGGATAATTCAATTTAGTTCTCCACCTCCTGACTTAGTCCTCTCGTCTTCAGTTTTCCGTCTCCGGTTTTCTTTACACTACCTTTTGGAGTAGCTAAAAAACTATCAATTAGCTCCCTTTTTTTCAATAGAAATATTTTACAAATTTGACGTCTCCTTTTATAAATTTTTATAAAAAGTAAATTATTGCTAAAATTTACCGGAGCACTAGTATTTATTAACCTTAAAAATCTAAAACTATGAAATTACCATTTGGCATTAAAAGTCTGACTCTTCCAGGTGATGGAGGAACAATTCTTCTGATTCCTGAAGGAATTGACAATGAATTACTAAAATCAATTTTGGAAGAACAAAAGAATAAAATTGTGCTTCTGGGAAACAGTGTTGGCCAGGCAATTTTTGAAGATTATAAAAAGAAATCAAAAATTCTGAAAAGATTGATGGAATATTCTGAGAGCAATTCGCAAGTATATAGTTAATACCTTATAAATAACAATAGACTTATTATTAAGTATCATTAAAAACAAATCAAAACCTACATTATGAGAAATTTTTATGCACTCCTGATTGGTTTGAGCCTAATACTATTGCTACCAATGGCATCGCTCAAATCACAAACTTTAAATCCGGAAAGAATTGTAACGCCGGTTCATTTTGATGTATCAAAGAACTTGCGTGACGTAAAACCAGTTATCCCTGGAGAACGTCAAAGATCATGGAAAGAAAACACAATAAAAAATATGGAAGGTTTTCTTGAAGAATTTCAACGCCCTTCCACCTGGACCGGACCAGACCCTGTGTTGCAAGATGAAATTCTTGCGTCCAGATCAACAGCCACCATCGGTGCAAATTTCGCCGGAGTAACGAACTTAAATGGTGTAGCCCCACCAGATACTGACGGCGATGTCAGCGATAGTTATTATTTTCAAATGATTAACCTTTCTTTTGCAATTTGGGATAAAAATGGCAACCTGCTTATGGGCCCCTTTGATAACCAAACCATCTGGGAAGGTTTTGACGATGGACAGCCTTTCGATAATGCAAATGATGGTGACCCAATTGTTTTGTATGACGAATATGCCGACAGGTGGCTTGTAAGCCAGTTTGCAGTGAATACAACCAACAATTCATATTATGAACTGGTTGCTATTTCTACAACAAATGACCCAACCGGTTCCTATTATCGTTATGCTTTCGAGTTTACCAATATGCCCGATTATCCAAAGTTTGGTATATGGGCTGACGGTTATTACCTTGCAGTTAACCAGTTTGCCAATGCTTCATCATGGGCAGGTGGCGGAATAAGCATTCTTGACCGCGATGCAATGATTAATGGTGATGGTACTGCAACGATGGTATTCTTTAATTTGGGTACAAGTTATGGCAGTTTATTACCTGCTGACTGTGATGGCCCAACATTGCCTCCAACAGGAGCACCCAATTATTTTATGAACCTTGGAACAAACTCATTAAGAATCTGGGAAGCACATGTTGACTGGAACAATACTTCCAATTCAACAGTTACCTTAAAACAGACATTATCGACCGCCGCATATTCCTATAGTGGTATTGTTATTAACCAACAAGGAACTTCACAAACACTTGACGCTTTGGCTGACAGATTGATGTACCGTTTACAGTACCGAAATTTTGGAACCCACCAGGTTCTCATGGCAAACCATACTGTTAATGCAAACAATGGACAGGCTGGAATTCGTTGGTATGAGGTTAGAAAAACAAGCGGAAACTGGAGTATATATCAGCAAGGTACGTATGCCCCGGCAGATGGTGTTGACAGATGGATGGCCAGTGTGGCAATGAATGGAAATGGTGATATTGGAATTGGATATTCAGCTTCAGGTACTTCATTGTATCCATCTATCAGATGTGTTGGACAAACTGCTGGTGCGCCACAGGGATTGGGAGTTCTTGATGTTTCGGAAACGACAATAAAGGCCGGAACTGCATCACAAACCGGTGTTAGCCGCTGGGGAGACTATTCAATGTGTTCGGTAGATCCATCTGATGACCAAACTTTCTGGTTCACAACAGAATTCACATCAGGAAGCTGGAATTGGAAAACCCAGATTGCTTCTTTTTCACTTGATGCACCTCCACCGGTAGCGCCTGTTGCTGATTTCAGCGCAACACCTACTTTGGCTGGCACGGGCCAGGATGTAAACTTTTTTGACGAATCATTAAATACGCCTACTTCGTGGAGCTGGACTTTTACGGGAGGAACTCCTTCAACAAGTACTGCACAAAATCCGGTAGTTGTTTACAATACACCCGGTGACTATACGGTTAGCCTGACTGTTACCAACGCTTATGGAAACGATACGAAGACTGTTACCAATTATATTACCGTAGAAGAAACTCCTATAACTTATTGTGCTTCTAATGGCACAAATTCATCATACGAATGGATTAGCAATGTACAATTTGGAACATTTTCCAATAGCTCAGGTGCTGCTGGCTATACTGACTTTACAAGTCAAACAGTTTCGATGGAAGCGGGAGCGAATATAACCGTCAACTTAACCCCTGGATTCTCAGGAACAACGTATACTGAATTCTGGAAAGTTTGGATAGATTATAACCAGAACGGCGACTTTACCGATGCCGGCGAAGAAGTTTTCAGCGGAAGCGGTTCAAGTTTGGTTTCAGGCAGTTTCACTGCCAATGCAGCTGCAACTGGCACAACCCGCATGAGGGTTTCGATGAAATGGAATGCAACACCAACTCCTTGTGAAACATTCAGCTATGGCGAGGTTGAAGATTATACCGTTTCATTTACGACTGAAACCCCACTTGCACCTGTTGCTGATTTTTCAGCAAATAATACAACAGTTGGTGTAGGAGGTGTAGTTGCCTTCACTGATTTATCCACCAATATTCCCACATCATGGGATTGGACTTTTACCGGAGGCACACCTGCAACCAGCAACGCGCAAACACCAAGCGTTCAATACAATACCGCAGGTACTTACACTGTTTCTCTTACTGCAACCAATGCTGGCGGATCTGACACCGAAACCAAAACCAATTATATTTCGGTTATTCCGCTTCCTGTGGCTGACTTTACTGCAAATCAAACGGTGATTGATGCCGGGCAAAGTATTCAGTTTACCGACCTGTCAACAAATGCCACATTATACAGTTGGACATTTTCGGGAGGAACGCCTTCAACAAGTACAGCACAGAATCCTTCGGTAACATACAATACTGCCGGAACTTATTCAGTTACGCTTGTTGCAAGCAATGCAGCCGGTTCGGATACAGAAACAAAAACTGCGTACATTACCGTTAACCCGGTAGTTGTTGCACCAGTTGTTGATTTCACTGCAAACACAACTTCAATTACTGAAGGAGGAAGCATTCAGTTTACAGACCTCTCAACCAACAGTCCGACGTCATGGGCATGGACATTTGCAGGTGGAACGCCGGCTAGCACCTCAGCTCAAAACCCTTCTGTTACTTATTCTACAGCAGGAACTTATACGGTTTCTTTAACGGCCACCAATTCAGCCGGATCGAATACCATGACGAAGACCAATTACGTAACTGTGTCACCTGCGCCTACTTCCGTACAATTGAGTTACACAGATTTCGAAAGCGGCTGGGGAATATGGAAAGACGGTGGTTCCGATTGCTCACTATACACCAGCGGAAATTATGCTTTTGGAGGCTCCAATGCTGCCAACATCCAGGACAATTCGGCTAGTGCTTCTTCATTCTATATGATAAACGGAGTTGATGTTCATACACCGGGCTATGTTCATATTCAGGTTGAATTTTACTTTGTTGCCATAAGTATGGAAAATTATGAGGACTTCTGGGTTCAGTATTTCGACGGATCTTACTGGTACACTGTAGCTGCTTTCGCCAGGGGTGTTGACTTCAACAACAATACTTTTTATGTTGCTACCGTGAATATTTACGAAACCAACTACAATTTCCCAACCAATATGAAACTAAGGTTTATGTGCGATGCAAGTGGTAATAACGATGACGTGTATATTGACAATGTTAAAGTGACTGCCTCAACACAAAATATGCAAACCAATGGTTTAGTCAAATTGGGCGACCTGGCAAGCATTGAACCGATAGAAACGAATGAGGAAAGTGAGTTGTCATTGTATCCAAACCCTGCAAGCGAAACACTGAATATACTGACTGATGCGGAAGGTGATATGGAAATATCCATTTACAATATTTCTGGGCAGTTAATTTACAATGGAATGCTTGCGGAGGGAACCAAAGCAATAGATATTAGCTATCTGAATAAAGGTTTGTACGTTGTAAACATTAAGGTTGGAGGCGAAACCTTCACCAACAAACTTATTAAGCAATAAGTAATTCAAATTAAATTAATAAACCCGGCTTGCAATGCAGGCCGGGTTTTATTTTTTGGAAATGAATTATTCCGGAAACAGCATTTGTTTTTTTAAAGAAAAATCTAAGTATTTCTTCCCCGCATAATGATTTCTTTTACTTTATCAATTTGTGCCGGGGTTCCCAGAACAAACATTTTGGCATCACGCAACATAACCGTGCCAGGGCCTGGGTTGATGATATACTCACCATCGGGTGTTTTAAACCCTACAATGTTGGCTCCGGTCAGGCGGCGGATGCTCAAATCGTGAATGGTTTTATTCTGGAATTCGTTGGGAAGTTCGGCGCACTCCACCTCAACCAAATTAACGCCTTCATTTCCTTCAATACTCAGCCTGTGAAAAAATTCGGCAAGGTCGGGTTTGGCAACCAGGCTGGCCATATAAGTCCCGCCAACTTTTTCGGGCATAACCACATGCGAGGCCCCGGCAGTTACCAGTTTTTTCACTGACGAATCATGCGATGCCCTTGAAATAATTTGCAGGTCGGCCCTTAAAGAACGAGCAGTCAATACCACATAAAGGTTGTCAGCATCAATTGGTAAAGTAGTGATTATTGCAAGGGCCTTTTGAATACCGGCTTCTTCCAGAATATCATCTTCAGTAGCATCACCTTCAACAAATTTCAACTTTTCCTTTTCGTGGGCTACTATCAGTTCTTTGCTTTTTTCAATAACCACAACCTTCTGGTTATGATCTAACAAATCCTGCACTGTCTGTTGCCCGTTGCGGCCATAGCCTACAACAATGGTATGGTCTTTCATTTTCCTGATTCCTCCTGATTTTCTGTTATTATTAATAAGTAGTTTCAGCCTGCCTTCCACAAAATAAGAAGTAATGGTGGACAAGGAATAGGCAAAAATTCCGAAACTGAATACAATAAGAAATATTGTAAATAATTTACCTTCATCTGTTAAAGGGCGAACCTCTTTAAAACCAACGGTTGCAACGGTAATTACGGTCATGTAGGCAGCTTCGAGCAGCGAAAAATGTTCGATGAACATATAACCCACTATACCCACGAAGGCGATTACCAATAACAAAGTAAACGCAATAAACAGGTTCAGGCTTGTTGCTGTTTTAAGTCGCCCGGGAAAAATAAACTTCACGTTAATTTTGGTTTTGGGTAAAATTAACCAAAATCTTGATTACTCATTGACCATGAATTTCATTTTGAAACAAAAAAATAATTGAATTATTATTGAATTTCAACTTACTTTTGTTGATTAAACAAATTTTTCGTAAAAATCTTTTTAACCAGAAAAATCAATCATTATGAAACTTATTAAACGTACGATTGCCTTGTTGACCATATTCAGTTTTCTGTTTTCGACACAAGCCAATTCGCAGGTATTACTTTCACTACTTTTTGGTGATAAACTGAATAGCGGTAAAGTTGAGTTTGGCATGAACGGTGGGTTCAACCTTTCCTATTTGCGTGGAATTAGTCAGTCAAAGGCTCAAAATAATTGGGAGTTAGGTTTTTATTTTGACATTCTTTTAAAAGAGGAGTCTCCCTGGCATCTTTCTACGGGTGTTTATGTAAAATCAAATGTTGGTGGCACAAATATTCCTTTGAATTATGGTGGAAATCGTGTTATTAATGATTCAATATTGGAAGGTTTTGAAAATTTTGAAGGAACAGTATCTAAACAATTTAACACATTTTATGTTCCTATGAACCTCAGGTATAAATTCGAAAATGGATTCTTCATTGAAGCGGGAGCCCAGGCTGGCCTTGTATTCAAAACCAAGGATATTTATTTAGCAGAAGTTGATGGAAATGATTTGGAATATACTGTGAATGTTGGCGTTAAGGATAACGGCTTATATAAATGGTTCGACGGAGGTATTGATGGCGGAATCGGTTACAAATTCAAAAAAGGCATGGGTATGTCTCTTGGAGTTTGGTACTATCTTGGCTTAACCAATATTTATAAAAACGATTTGGGATACAAAGCCTACAATTCATCCATGTATGTTTTGGCTACTATTCCTATCGGGAAAAAGAAAGCCGAAAGAGAAAGAGCAGAAAAAGCTGCGGCAGCTGCTAATAGCGATACTAAATAGTTTTTTTTAACTTTGAAACAATAAATAATTTATTAAAATAAAATTTATTAACATGAAAACAGCAAAATTCTTATCACTCATTTTTGTAGCATTGGCTTTAGGGGCATGCACATCTATGTCGGTTACCTACGATTATGACAAATCGGCCGACTTTGGCAAATACAAAACCTTCGGATTTGTTAAACCGTCTCAAAGCGACCTGGGTGAATTAGCCCAAAAATATCCGCAAATAATCAATACCCTGAACGGCCAGAGGATAGAAGAAGCCATCGTTAACCAAATGGAAACCCGTGGCTATACCAAGTCAGAAAACCCTGACCTATGGGTAACTTATTACATTAAACTGGAAACCCAAACCGAATACCAGGCCAACACTATGGGATATGGCGGTGGAATGTACGGCGCAGGCTACTATGGCTTTTATGGCGGATATGCAGGCTGGGGCGGAATGTCAACAACTACGGTAACACCTACCAATTACAATACAGGTTCAATCATTATTGATGTGGTTGAAAGAGCCGACAATACCCTAGTTTGGTACGGTGCTGGTTCGGGTGTTCTTTCAGGTAACCCTGATAAATTTGCTACCAACATACCCAAAGGTGTTGCCGAAATATTTGGTGATTACAAATGGGTTGCCGGGCAATCGGCCATGGTAACAACTCCACCAAAATCGGAAACGACAAAACAGTAGAACCTTTTGACTACCAAAAAATATAGCCCGGAATGTGAGTTTCGGGCTTTTTTTTGTTCCATAAAAAACTATCCACTACAAGCAAGCGTTTTAAACAGCGATATATCTTAAACAAAGCAGGAATACCAATGCCCTTCGTTTTCATTCCACGGAGATTGCTTCGCTCCGCTCGCAATTGGGCTTGCCTGGGATAAGTTATAACTTTGGAGTAGCAGTAAGAAATATCTCCTTCCTGAAGCCGTAAAAGACAAGAAAACAAGCATAAAAAAAGAAAGCCACCCAACGGGCAGCCTTCTTCTAATTCTAATAGCCTAAAGCCTATAGCCTAAACTGCTTGTTTATTTCACCAGCATCTTATTAGAAACCTTTTGGTTACCAACTTCAACTGTGTAAACATACATTCCTGTTTTAAATTCAGAAACATCAACTTTGAAGGCATTTGCACCCAACGAAGTTGTTTCTCTCATTGTTTCATAAACTGTCTGGCCTAAAATATTGCTCACAGTGAGGCGGATA
>DATCTB010000324.1:0-4290 GCA_036568185.1 Bacteroidales bacterium
ATCATCAAGCCTGTTCAAACCTTTTACAGCAAGCGGATAGTTTGGCAGCAAATCTAAAGATTTTCTATATTGTTCCCTTGCCAAATCATACTGACCCAGTTCTTCATAAGTTCTTCCCAAGTTATAAATTGCCTCCAGGTATTTGGGGTAAATTACGATTGCTTGCCTGAAGGCATCAGCAGCTTTTTCAGGTTCATTTAATTCAACAAGATAAATATATCCTAAATTAAAAAAAGCCCGCTGATTATCGGGATAAAATTCATTAATAACTTGATAAGCTTCTAAGGCTTTTTCAAATTTTAATTGGTTTTGATAGAGAAGTGCCAATAAAAATAGCGCTGATTCATCACCCGGTTTCGCCTTCAATGCTCCAATATAATAGCCTTCAGCATTGGTATCATTAAGTACACTGAGTAATCCGCCAACTTGCATAAAAGCTTTATAATTCAAAGTATCAAGATTGCACGCTATTTTTAAATTATTCAATGCAGCCAGAGTGTCGCCGGTTTCCATTTTTACGATTCCTTTATAATAATACCCGTCAGAATTTTCGAGGTTCATCGAAATTGCACGCTCAGCATAAGCAAGTGCATTTTCGTAATTCTGCAGCATCAGGTATCTTTCCGAAAGTTTCAAAAATGCTTTCTCACTTTCAGGTTCAAGCTGATAGGCTTTTTTTAGGGCTGAAATACTGTTTTCTGTTTTTCCCAACAGGAAATAAATATCTGACAACATTAGGTAAAGAGAAGGCTCATTGGGCTGTAATTCAAGCGCATAACTTAAATCACGGAAGGCTGGGTCAATATTTCCCCGTTGCAGGTAATAGTAGGCTCTTTTTTCAAAATATTGAAAATTCGATGAGTCCTTAACTATAAGTTTAGTGAGAATTTCCAGCGAATCCAGCGCGTTTGTTCCCGCCGCTGGTTTATCTTGTTTATTGGAAAAAGAACCACAGGAAAAAAGAAATACAGTTGAGAAAAACAATAACAATATTCTGTACTTCATTATTAATATTTCTTTTTAAAAATATTTACAAATTCGAGGTAACAAGAGCTTCCCTTACTTTTGGCTCGAGTTCCTCAACCAAGTCGGGGTTATCCATCAGCAAGCTCTTCACTGCATCCCTGCCCTGCCCCAGTTTTGTGTCTCCATAGCTATACCAGGAACCACTTTTTTTGATGACATTCAGTTCAACACCCAAGTCAATAATTTCTCCCAGCTTTGAAATACCTTCTCCATACATAATATCAAATTCAGCTTTTCTGAAAGGCGGTGCAACCTTGTTTTTAACCACTTTTACACGGGTTCTGTTACCTGTTGCGTTTTCACTTTCTTTAATCTGGCTTATTCTCCTGATGTCAAGCCTGACTGATGAATAAAATTTCAACGCATTACCTCCGGTCGTCGTTTCGGGGCTACCAAACATGACGCCAATTTTATCTCTCAATTGATTGATAAAAACACAAACCGTTCCTGTCCTTGCAATATTTGCTGTTAATTTCCTTAATGCCTGCGACATCAACCTGGCTTGCAAACCCATTTTTGAATCACCCATTTCGCCTTCAATTTCGCTTTTTGGTGTAAGTGCGGCTACCGAGTCAATGACGATTACATCAATTGCAGCTGAACGGATGAGGCTGTCGGTAATTTCAAGCGCCTGCTCACCATTATCAGGTTGGGAAATAAATAAGTTTTCGGTATCAACGCCAAGCTTCTGCGCATAAAACCTGTCGAATGCATGCTCGGCATCAATAAACGCGGCAATGCCACCTATTTTTTGGGCTTCCGCAACAATGTGCATTGCCAGGGTTGTTTTACCTGATGATTCAGGACCGTAAATTTCTACAACCCTGCCTTTTGGAACACCACCAACGCCCAAGGCATGGTCAAGCCCGATGGAACCTGTTGAAATAACTTCAACTTTTTCAGAAATAGTATCACCCAACCTCATAATGGTTCCTTTACCATGCTGTTTTTCAAGGTTTCCAAGGGTAGCTTCCAGGGCTTTCAGTTTTTGTTCCCTTGCTTTATCGTTGCTTTCTTTGGCTTTGTCGCTCGTCATATTCTTTAATTTATATTGTTTATAATAAGATATTTTTAAAATTCAATTCAGGATAAAAAGATTAGCTCCCAAAAATTTGTTTGCTGTGTTCTTTGGTATTCACTTTTGTAAAAACCTCCTCAATCATCCCTTTTTCATCAATAACAAAAGTAGTCCTGAGCAAACCTTCGTATTCCTTTCCGTACATCTTTTTCAAGCCCCAGGCGCCATAATCTTTGATGATTTTTTTGTCAACATCAGAAATCAAAGGGAAAGGTAAATTGTATTTTGCAATAAATTTTTGGTGCGATTGCTGGCTGTCGGGGCTTACGCCTAAAACTTTGTAACCCTTCGAAAGCCACATATTGTAATTATCGCGTAAATCGCAGGCTTCTGCCGTACAGCCGGGTGTATCATCTTTTGGATAAAAATACAAAATCAATTTTGAACCTTTAAAATCACTTAACTGAACGGTTTTCCCATTTTCGTCTTGCCCTTTAAAATCAGGTGCTTTACTTCCTTTTTCCAGTTTTTTCATAGTCTTTTAGTTTTTTACAAATATAAATTTAAATAAAGAATTGAGTGCCACCTGCTCCAAATTAGCAGTGCTTATTTATTAACAACAACGCTTTTTTGATAATGTTTACAGAAATCTTTGATGCCACATTCATCACATTTTGGCTTTCGGGCAATGCACACATAGCGCCCATGCAATATGAGCCAGTGGTGTGCCAGAGGAATCAATTCCTCTGGAATATTTTTTACTAATTGTTTCTCGGTTTCAAGCGGAGTTTTAGAATTAGTCGTCAATCCAATTCGTGCCGAAACCCTGAAAACATGTGTGTCTACGGCCATGGCAGGCTGGTCGAAAACCACTGAAGCAATTACGTTTGCAGTTTTCCTTCCCACTCCCGGCAACTTTTGCATTTCATCAATCGATGACGGCACTTCCCCATTGAATTCGGAAACCAGCATTTTCGCCATTCCCGATAGGTGCTTTGCTTTGTTATTTGGGTATGAACAACTTTTTATCAGTTCAAAAATTTCAGGGACTTCGGCATTAGCCAAATTATAAACTGTTGGAAATTGTTGAAAAAATGGCGGTGTTATCATATTCACTCGCTTGTCAGTGCACTGCGCGGAAAGGATGACCGCCACAACAAGTTCATAGGGTGAAACGTAAACCAGCTCGGTTTCAGCAATGGGGCGGTGAACTTTAAAATATTCAATTACTGCTTTGTACCTTTCTTTTTTGGTCATTTTTTAATTTTATACAAAAATGAGAATAAATGAAAAACCGCAGCATTTCGGGCTACGGTTTTTAGAATTTTTCGACCGATTTTTTTGTTGGTCAGTTTAGCAGGATTTTTACATTTCCAAATTTCATTGTCTTTAAAATCGTCAGTGCGGCTGAATAACCAAAAACAAAGTTCATCGTTAATGCTGACGGTTTTGGCTCTGTTTGGAAAAGGTTTGTTGTAATTTTTTTGCTTTTTAAGAAATCCTGCGATTCTTCTGGAGTAAAGTGATTAATCATAGGCAATCTGCTATATTTTACTTAATAATATCTAATAAACGCCCTGAGTTTGACATTAGTATATCAAACACAAACTTTTTTTAGAAAAAATAAAGAAAATAAATTTCAGCCCTTTCTTTGATAGTAAAATCAAGGGTTTCAGAAAAATTAATTGGTAAGGATTAACTTTTTTTCCTCAATCATTTTTCTCAAGTTAATCAGGGCATACCTCATCCTGCCAAGTGCGGTGTTGATGCTCACATCAGTTTGCTCTGCAATATCTTTGAAACTCATGCCTGCATAGCACCTCATATGAATGACTTCCTTTTGCTCGTCAGGCAGGTAATCGATGAGTTTTTTCACATCCTCATCAATCTGGTATTTAATCAATTGGTCTTCAATTGACAATTCCTTATGCCTGATTGAGTCGAATATATCGCTATTCGGGTTGCTGTTGTCAACAAAAGGAATTTTTTTGGCTTTCCTGAAATGGTCAATTACAAGGTTGTGGGCAATCCGCATTACCCACTGGATAAATTTGCCTTCATCCTTGTAATTACCCAGTTTGAGCGTGTTGATTACTTTTACATAAGTATCCTGAAATACATCATCAGCCAGCATTTTATCTTTTACTAAAAGAAAAATGTAGGAATACAAACGATTCTGGTGGCGTTGGATGAGAACCTGGAGGCTTGAGTGATTACCGTTCAAATAGCTTCTAATCAGCTCTTGC
>DATCTB010000325.1:0-12620 GCA_036568185.1 Bacteroidales bacterium
AACATTGTTTGGTACATTGTCGGAAGCGGAGAGAAAATTGTATTCTCCGGTATTGGAAAGCGCAATATAATACACCTGGCCGCGCAATTGCACACCTTTTCGCTGGTAACGCACATCAAATCCACCCATCGAAACACCAACCACAGATGAGTCAGCAACGGCAATTTCAGTTTCATTATCCCGGTTAACATCATCGTACAAAGTGGATTCGGTTTTTCCAAAAAAGCCAGACAGGCCAAGATTTAATCCAAGAACACCATAATATTCAGCACGTGCAGAAAAGTTTGGGAAACGGATGAACGATTCTGCTCCTTTTTGCCGTCCATTCCTCAAACCCGAGGAGCCCGAAAGTAAAGCGCGCCCATTGTAACTTGCCAGCCCGTTCACAATATAGGCTTGATAACGCATCGAAACCTCAGGAATAGTACCGGCTATTCCAAAGCCCAATTCCCGCCAGGTGGTTGGAACAATGTACGTGTCAATCAGCGGGCGTTCAACGCCATTGAATGTAGTTGGTTCGTGGTGTTCGTTAATTATTCCCATTGGAATTAATAACAAACCGCCCCTGAAATTGAAATAGGTGTTCAGCGAGTAATTCACAAAAGCCTGTTCCACATAAACTTCAACCACATGCTCCAGTTCAATTTCGGTAACAAAACTTAATTTATTGGTAAAATTATAGCCAAAAAGCAATACCAGCCGGTGAACATCCAGGTTACCATTTTGAATTTCATTGTTTCCAAACGGTTGGTTATAGTCAAGCTGAGCATAACCGCCTATATTCAGGCGCCGGCTGCTGTTCAACATTTTGTTCGCGGCATTTTGGTCAAAAATATAAGAAGAATCCAGGTTTTGACCGTTTGCTTGAAAATACAGGCAAATCACCAAGAGCATCAGAAATAATTTCTTGAAAATATATAGTTTCATAAATTGGCTTTTTTAGTTGGGACAAAAGTATCTTACCTCTATATGTCCGTCAATACCTAACAGAAGGTATTTTATTGAAGCGTAAAAACTACCCTGGTTTCATTTGAAATAGTTTAACTTCGTATTTTCTAAATTCATAAAATGAAAATCGACCTCAACATTTCCGATAAGCTTTTCGGTATTCTTCCTGATGGCAGGGAAGCGCATATTTTTACTTTATCCAATAAAAATGGAGTTCAAATCAGTATCACCAATTTTGGTGGAATAATTCAATCCATATTGTTGCCCGACAGAAAAAATGCATGGGTGGACATTGTTGCCGGTTACGATACTTTGGAAGAATATGTGGCCGATGAAGCCTATTTTGGAGCCACTGTTGGGCGCTTCGCAAACCGAATAGCAAACAGCTCATTTAAACTAAATGACGAACGAATAAAACTTGCTAAAAATGCTAAAAATCACCATTTGCATGGTGGCAAGGAAGGTTTTAATAAAAAATTATGGTCGGCAAAACCCATTGTTACAGAAAATGATTGCCGCCTCGAACTTAGCTATACCAGCCCTGATGGTGAAGAAAACTACCCGGGAAACCTGGTTGTTTTGGCTATTTTTTCTTTAAATAATTTGAACGAATTCAGCATTCAGTATTTCGCCAAAACTGATAAGGAAACCCACATCAATCTTACCAACCACAGCTATTTCAACCTGAATGGCAGCGGAAACATTGCCCAAACCGGGGTTGCCATTTTTGCCAAAAAATACACCGAAACTGACGATGAATTAATACCTACCGGGAAGCTAAAAACAGTTGAAGCAACAGCACTTGATTTTAGGAAAGAAAAGCCAATTGGACAAGACATTGCTGAAACCGGCGTGGGTTACGACCATAATTATGTTTTGAATAAAAGAGGCAAGGAAATTTCTTTTGCAGCGAAAGCTTCCAGCCCAAACTCAAGGCGATCAATTGAGGTTTATACCAGCCAGCCCGGAATGCAGTTTTATACAGGAAATTTTTTGAAAGGAATTAAAGGAAAAAATGGCCGTTTATATAAAAACCATGATGCTTTTTGCTTTGAAACACAACATTACCCCGACAGCCCAAACCGGCCCGAATTCCCTTCAACGCTGTTAAAACCAGGGGAATTGTATGAAGAAACTACCATTTACCGCTTTCTTTACTGAGCCACCAGGGTCTTAGCTTCCAATAAAACTTTATTTATTTGCTTTTCTGAAATACCCACTTTCATCAATAATTCAGGATTTTTTTCAAGTTCATTGCAAAGCACAATACCCTGTTCAAGCAACAAATGTTTTTCTCTTTTCGTTAAAGTTGTAAGCGTTGTAAGCGGATGCAGGCCCGACTTGTCAATCCAGTACTTCAAACTTTTTGTTGAAGGGTAATCCCACGAAACCAGTTCAAGGCCGGCACATTTTCCATAATTCATTGCATCGTCTGTAAAACGGGTGTTGGTAACCACACCACCAATGTATCTCATTTCTTTTTCACCATACTGTTTTTCCCAGCCGGCCTTCACATCTAAGTATCGGGACTGTATATATAACGGAATTTTCACATCACTTTTGCGGCTGTTGTCGCTATGGAATTTGCATTCAATCATCACCATTAGCCCTGGCTTTCGGGCAACCACATCTACTTCATGCTGCACACATTTTCCCTGAACTTGTACACCGGTTTGCACCTGGTAACCTTCTGATTCAAAAAGTTTTGCAACAAATTTTTCAAACGGATAGCCCGTTGGCCCCAACTCCATTATGGCATTTTTCAAGCTATATCTACCGGCCGAACGGCGCGATCGCTTCTTTAGCAAAGCATACGCCATCTGATAGATTTTTTTGGTAGAAATTCCATCATAAAGCCTTGATTCAACCAAATTGGCAATATGTTCCTGCTCCTGTTTTCCGGCACCCGAAAAAGCAAGAGCCCGCTTTAATTTGTCGGGCTCGAAGGCTACTTTTTCACCGCTTCCTTTTGTTACTTTATATTCCATTTATTCCCATTATTTACGATACGTAAAGATAATTTGAAATGCCAAACTATTCTATTAAAAAATGTTATTCTATTCTGATTGCTTATTTAGAATAAAAAAACATAAATACAATTTCTATATGTTAATTAATTGTTAAAATACTACAAATGAAGTGTATAGTTAAAATAATTATTTCAACTTTGTGTTTCCAATTAGTTAATCTAAATCAAAACATGGTATTTTTTTCTACTTACTTCTATCTAAAAAACTACACTGTCAGTATTAATTGCTGGCAGTTTTCTGTTTATTAACTTCAAAAATGTATTATTTGGGTTAAATTTTAATATTAAAAACATCTAAACAAATATTTTACAATTATTCATTTAAAACAAAACACATGATGAAACAATTTAAACTTTTCGCAACCTTAATTCTAGTTGCAGCTATTTCTTTTTCAGGATGCAACAAAAATAATGATGACAATGAACCTTCTGGTTCTTCGGGCACCATGTCGTTAACTGTTGACGGATCAACCTGGTCAGCAACTTTAGCAGTGCAGGGTGTAAATTCAAATGGAGTGATTAATGTTACCGGCAGCGACTCAAATGCTAACCAGGCTTCGGTTATTTTGTACGGAGCAACTGGTCCTGGAACATACCAGGTAGGACCGTCCAATCCAAGTAACCAATGCAGGTGGACTGCCGGAACTGACCCAATAAACACTTATCAGGCCAACGGTGTAATTGGCTCAGGAACAATTACCATTACTGAGCTAACCGCAGCAAAAGTTGTTGGTACTTTCCAGTTTACCGGTTATAATACTGCCCAGGCTTCTAAAGTTATTACCAATGGTGCCTTTGATGTAAATTTTTAATTAGAGAAATTATATTTTTATTTAAAGACTGCTCATATTGGGCAGTCTTTTTTTTATTACAAAATTCTATTTCCGTGTTTTCAGGAATAAGTATCAAACTTTTCGTAAACTTGCTGAACCAATATTATTAAAAATGTTTTTTAGAAAAGGTGTTTTAATCCTAATTCTTTGGGTGTTCAGCACTTATGCATATACCCAAACGATTTATATGACACGCACAGGCTCGGTTTCCTTTGTTTCAAATGCACCTTTGGAAATCATCAAAGCAAGTTCGTCGAGCCTGGCAGGGGCAATTAACCTTGCCGATAACAAATTTGCTTTTATTATCCCCAACCAATCGCTGAAAGGGTTTAACAGCGAGTTGCAACAGGAACATTTTTATGAAAATTATATGGAAGTTGAGAAATATGCCAATTCTACTTTTGAAGGAAAAATTATTGAAAAAATTGACGGCAATTCAGACGAAGTGCAGCAATTGAGGGCAAAGGGAAAACTTAATATTCATGGAGTTGAACAGGAAAGGATAATAGAAGCAAGCATTCAATTCAAAGGTGAAAAAATTATTGTGTTATCTGATTTTAACGTTGAGCTGAAAGACCACAACATACATATTCCCAGGATTGTAAACCAGAAAATTGCCGAAACAATTGAAGTAAAGATAAAGGCTGAACTGGAATTGAAAAAAGACTAAAACCACTTGAAAACAATTATTAGAAATATTTTTTTTATTGTCCTGTCCTGGCTTTTTCTGCCGGTATCAGCAACAAACTTGGAGGTAATAATCAGCGGAGTGGACTTACCTGCCGACCTTTCAGCCGAACAAATCAATCATTTGCTTTCCGATTCACATGGACTTGTTTGGTTTGGAACCGTGAATGGGCTTTATCGCTGGGACGGGCAAAGAGCTTTGTTTTTTTCTAAAAATCAAAAAAATGAAGCAGTGGCAGCACTCGCGCTTTCAAGGGACGGGAAAGTCTGGGTAGCGTTTGCCGACGGCAGCCTGGCATATGTAGAAGGAAGACAATTGACACCTTTCGCGGTAGCAGATTCTTCATTTTCAACGAATATTTCCAGCATGGTATTTGACGAAGAAAACCGATTGTGGTTAGGTACAGAAGGCGATGGAATTTACTGCCTTGACGGGGAAAAGTTGTTTCATTTCGCACACAAGGACGGTTTAAAGGATGAATATATCTATGACTTGAAAACAATTCCTGGCAATAAAGTAGCTGCCGCAACCGACTTTGGCATTGCCATTTGCAATTTTGATAAACCTACCGGGAAATTTTCCGTCGAAACTATTGTTGAGGGGTTGCCCGATGTAATTGTTACTGCTCTTGATTTTGACGGAAAAAACACGCTGTGGCTTGGCTTTCACAAAGGTGGAATGGGCTATTATTCTCTTGAGGAAAAAAAGTTTCATCAATTGAAATTGAGCAACACTTTTCATTTTGGCCAAATCATTGCTCTTGAAACCAATGCTGTTGGTACATGGGTGGCCGATGATAAGAACGGCCTCATGTTGGTAAATGGAAATGAGAGAAAAAACCTTGATGTGATTTTTTTTAATGGAAAAGCTTTTGATGAAAAAGTCAAAACCATCCTCTCTGATGGGCTAGGAAATTTGTTTATCCTTACCCAAAAAGGCATGTACGTTTCCAGTGGTGGTGTGCTTTCAATGATTAAACAAGCCGGTGATTTCAGCTTAACTGATTTACACGCAGTGGCAGCGCCCGATTTGAATCATTTTTGGGTGGCAAACAACAATGGTTTAGTTGAAATTAATGGCGACGAGCACAAAGTTTTTCTTGATAAAGTGCTTGAACCCACCGTAAGAATTACAGCATTGTCCCAGGCAAACGACGGAAGAATTTGGATTGCCACCTTCGGGCAAGGCCTAATTTGTTTCGACCCATCAACTGAAAAACATTGGTTTATTAATGAAAAAAATGGTTTGATAAACGATAATGTGCTGAGTGTAAATTGCAAAGACAACATTATTTGGGCAGCCACGCTAGGTGGTGCTTCAAAAATAACGCTAAGTGAAAACACTGTCGAATGCAGTTTTCAAATTGCCTCTTTCGACAAGCAAAATGGCCTGGGTAACAATTATATTTATACTATTCTGCAGGACAGCAGAGGCAACGTATGGTTTGGTACCGATGGAAACGGCCTGGTAAAATATTCCAACGGCAGTTTTCAATTTTTTGATGAAAATTCAGGAATTGGCGACGATGTGGTGTATGCAATTACCGAGGACGAAAATGGTGAAATCTGGTTTAGCACCTCATCATCGGGTTTATACAGCTACGATGGAAATATTTTCAAAAATTATTCAACAAGCGAAGGGCTTTCAAGCCAAAATATTTTGTCAATTGCCTGCAAGGATCAGCATGTTTTTATTCTTACAGACAAAGGCCTTGATGTTTTTCACAAAGAAGGCAACATTTTTATCAATATGTTTGAAGACAGCGAAAACGAAAAACTTCAAGCCGACCTGAACAGTGTTTATACCGGAAAAAATTACGTTTGTTTTGCCGTTCAATCGGGGTTGATTATTGTAAAAACAAATGCTTTTGATAACAATACTTACGAGCCGGTTACCCTTCTTGATTGGGTAACTGTGAACCTGCAGGCTTTAAGTGATACCAATGAACAAAATTTTTCTTCAGATGAAAACCGTTTTGTTTTTGAATATTCCGGTTTGTGGTTTCCATCGCCACAAAAAGTACGATACAAAGTAAAGCTTGATGGCTACGACCCTGAATGGAAAACCACTTACGACCACTCGGTGAGCTACCCGAATTTACCGCCCGGAAAATATACCTTCAAAGTTGTTTCATTTCTTGGAATGGCCGTTGCACAAGGCAAACAAGCTTCTTTTTCTTTTGAAATAAAAAAACCGTTTTACCGCCAGGTTTGGTTTATAATTTTGGTTGCTGCCATCCTTGTTTTTCTAATTTACCGCTTTATTATTTTCAGGGAAACCCGGTTGAAACAAATTGAAGCCCGCAAAAAGGAAAAGCTGGAATTTGAATTTCAAACCTTAAAAAACCAGGTAAACCCACATTTTTTATTCAACAGTTTTTCTACTTTAATTTCAATAATAGAAGAAAACCCGGAGAAGGCGGTCAATTACACCGAAGCACTTTCCGATTTTTTCAGGGATATTCTGGAAGTGAAAGACCAGGAATTAATTCCTTTAAAAGAAGAAATCAGGATGATTAAGAACTTCAATTTTATTCAGCAACAACGTTTCGGCGACCAGTTTTTATTGAAAATTGAACTTGACGAACGTGCATTGAACTCAGTAATTCCGCCACTTACGCTGCAATTGCTTACCGAAAACGCTATCAAGCACAATGTAGTTTCCAAAAGTAAACCGCTTGTAGTTTTGATTAAAAACGATATGGAAAATATTTATGTGGAAAACAACAGAAATACAAAAAAAACCGTTGAAAAATCAACCGGAATTGGCTTGCAAAATATCCGCGACAGGTATAAACTGACTTCGGGAAAAGAAATCAGGGTAGTGGAAAACGAAAAAAAGTACGCTGTAATCCTTCCAATAATCAACAAATGAAATTACTAATCATAGAAGACGAACCGGCTACCGCGAAAAGGCTGGAAAAAATGCTTGCGGAATTACTTCCTGAGGCCAGGAATATGGGCATTATTGACACAGTTGAAGAAAGCATTGTTTTTTTTCAAAAAAATACTGAACCCGATTTGGTGTTTATGGACATCCACCTTGCTGATGGAAATAGTTTCGAAATATTTGAAAAAGTAGAAATCAATTGCCCGGTTATTTTCACCACAGCTTACGACCAGTACGCTATCAAAGCCTTTAAGGTTAACAGCATAGATTATTTATTAAAACCGATTAAACAACCTGAATTGGTGAAAAGCTTGAAAAAATTTCAGAAAAATATCACTCCCGCGGTTTTTCCCGATTACAAAAAAATAGCCGAATTGCTGCAATCAAAACCAGATGCAGGATTGAAACGGATTGTTGTTAAAATAGGGCAATCCATTAAGGCTCTGGAGGTTTCTGAAATTGCCTATTTCGTGGTGGAAAACAAAACGGTGTATGCAGTTCCAAAAACAGGAAGCCGCCTTCCTGTTGAGTTTACGATGGATTTTCTGGAAAAAGAGCTTGACACTGAGCAGTTTTTCAGGGTGAACCGAAGTATCATTATCAGTTTCGATGCCATCAATTCCATGTTTTCTTATTCCAAATCAAGAATAAAAATCTTGTTAAAGCCCGAATGTTCCGACGATGTAGTGACCAGTTCGGAGCGCACAAGCCAGTTTAAAGAATGGCTGAAAGGTAAATAAATCTATTTTTAATTCCTGTTAAGCAACTCTTTTTCCCGGTTCAGCATCTATACTTCCTAGTTCAGCAACTTTTATTTTCAAAATGAGGTTTTTGAATGCACTTTTGCTTTGGAAACCAAAATATCTCACAACCATGAAAACTTCAATTCAATTAATTTCAGCAACAATTTTGATGATGCTTGTTATTTCATGTTCGAATAAAAGCAATGATTTAACACCATCAAACTCTTCGGAAAACCTGACTCAAAATGCATGGAAAGTAAGCTATTATGAGGAAAGAGGAAAAGATGAAACTTCAAAATTTAGTGGTTACCAGATTTCATTTGAAAACGGCGGGGTTTTTAAACTCAGTAATTCAACTGAAACTTTTACAGGTAGCTGGTCTATTGGCAATAAATCGGACGACAGCAGCAGTTCATCTCAAAAACTTATTATTTATATAAGTGGAAATTATGTGGCCGATGAGTTGCAGGATGATTGGGTAATTGCAGAACAATCTGAAAATCAAATGACTTTGCAGGATGACAGTTCAGACCATAGTGAAACGCTGAAATTGGTTAAATTATAAAGTTCATCTTTCAATTATTGAAAAATTCCTTTAAAATTTTTGCAAATTTTTAATGAAAATGAAATCCCAAATAAAACAACTTTTCAAATTGTCAGGTTTCATGTTAATTGTTTTCCTGGCAGTTCAGTGTAAACATGAACCTCAGCAATACCCTGATGATCCGGGCAATGGTGGCGACCCTGACCCTTTAAATGATCCAATAATTTCAATCAACTGCACCACCGATACAGTTTATTTCCAAAACGATGTTTTGCCATTGCTGGTTTCAAACTGCGCAAGTTGTCACAGCGAAACTGTTTCAAACAATGGAGTAATCCTAACAGATTATGCTTCGGTCATTAAAACTACAGTGGTGGTTCCGGGAAGCCCGGAACAGAGTGAGATTGTTAAAAAAATTACTGCCGCCGTAACTGAAGGCCGCATGCCACCTGCGCCTGCCAATGGCCTGTCCGGAGAACAAATCGCTATTATCAGCAAATGGATAGAGCAGGGAGCCATCAACAACCAATGTAACAGCAGCGAGTGCGATACGCTGAATGTTACCTACAAAAACAGTGTGCGCCCCATTCTGGATAAAAACTGCCTGGGATGCCACAGTGGCCCAACACCAAGTTACGGCATCGACCTTACAAACTATGACCATGTTGCTGCAATAGCACAAAGCGGTTCTTTGTTGGGTGCATTAAATCACACACAGGGATTTTATCCAATGCCAAAAGACGGTAATAAACTGAGCTTTTGCGACATCCGCACTATCTCAATCTGGGTAAGGGATACAACTTTTTCCGAAGTAGAATGTGATACAAACAATGTTACCTATCCCGGAACTGTTTTCCCGATTTTGCAGGCAAAATGTATGGAATGCCATTCAGGCCCAACTCCACAGGGAAATCTGGATTTCAACGATTATGCGCAGGTTGCCTACCTTGCACAAACCGGGGTTCTGATGGGAGCGCTGCGCCACGAAGCCGGCTATGAACCCATGCCGAAAGATGGAAATATGCTCGATGATTGTTCGCTGGCGAAAATCAATATTTGGGTCCGCGACACCATTTATGAAGACCCGGGTGGTGGAAATGAAGATCCTTGCGATCCTGATACCGTTTATTTCCAAAACCAGGTTTTGCCACTTATTATTTCTAGTTGTGCTACAACCGGTTGCCACGATAAACTGACCGACGAACAGGATGTTCTGTTGATAGATTATGCCTCGATAATTCATTATGGCAAAATAGAACCAGGTGATCCATATGATAGCGAACTTTATGAAAAAATAATTGATAATAATCCCGATGAAATGATGCCGCCACCCCCAAAAGCCCCATTGACACAGGAACAAAAAGATATTATCAGGATATGGATTGAACAGGGCGCTAAGAACAATGCCTGCACTGAAGACTGCGATACAACCAATGTAACTTATAGCGGTACAATATGGCCACTGATAGAAAACAATTGTTACGGTTGCCACAGTGGTGGAAACCCGTCTGGAAATATTTTGCTGGTAGATTATGCGTCGGTAGTTTCCGTGGCCAATACAGGCCAATTATTCGGTGCCGTAAGCCATAGCCCCGGTTTTGCGCCAATGCCTAAAAATGCACCCAAATTAAGTGATTGTAAAATTGATCAAATACGAATCTGGATAGAAAATGGAAAACCAAATAATTAGAAAAGGAATCAGGCAGTTGCTGGTTGGGATAATTCCGCTGGTGATGCAGGCATGTTACTACGACAGTGTCCAGGAGTTATACCCCAACCCTATTGCCTGCGACACAACCAATGTAACTTACTCAGCAGATGTGTGGCCAGTAATCAACGCCAATTGTGTCAGTTGTCACAGCGGACCCGGTGCATCGGGTAATATCCGCCTCGCCAATTACGATGAAATTGTAATTCAGGCAAACAACGGAAACCTGATGGGCGCCATCAACCACGAACCCGGGTATTCACCCATGCCTAAAGGAGGGTTAAAACTTCCTGAGTGTGACATAACCAAAATTCAAATTTGGATAAACGACGGCACTCCCGATAACTGATTTTTAAGAATTTAAATCTAAAAATTTATTACCATGAAAAAAATATTCAAAATCGGTGGAATACTTGCCATTATAGGAATTCTGGCAGGCGTGTATATTTGGTTTTTTGTTTACAACAAACCACACCGCAATTACGAAGAAGCCAAAGCCGACTATGTTCTTTCAGCAAAAGAATGCTTTGCGAATTACAACGAAAATAATGGCGCTATAGATTACAACGGTAAAGTATTGCAACTCACAGGAGTGGCATCCAGGGTTGAAACCATTGATTCTTTAACTATGATAGTTTTCGTTTTCGGTGAAGGCATGTTTGGCGAAGAAGGCATCAGGTGCTCACTTTTGCCCAGCCATGTCGAAGCTGCCAATCAATTCGATTTTTCTAAAGAAATTACCATCAAAGGTTTTTGCGCAGGCTACAACGACACTGATGTTATCCTTCAATATTGTTCAATAATTAATTAAAAAATATATTATCATGAAAAAAATAATTCTTTCACTAGCATTGATAAGCGTAATAGGCCTGACGGCAAATGCGCAGAAATACATTACCAAGAACGGACATATTTATTTCCATTCGGAAGCACCCCTCGAAACCATCGAAGCTCACAACAAACAGGTGAACGCCGCCATCGACGCTTCAACCGGCGACTTTGTGTTTAAAGTTTTAATGAATGCATTTGTTTTTGAAAAAGCACTGATGCAGGAACATTTCAATGAAAATTATGTAGAAAGTGAAAAATACCCTAATGGTACTTTCAAAGGTAAAATTGTGAATTTGAGTGAAATTGATTTTTCCAAACCAGGAAAATATCCGGCTACAGTTTCAGGCGAGATGACAATTCATGGCATTACTCAAAAAGTTGAAGAAAAAGGAACGCTTGAAATCAGCAAAGAATCGGTTCATGCCACTTCCAGCTTTATGCTGAAAATTGCTGATTACAATATCAATATTCCTGGTGCGGTTGCAGGAAAAATAGCCGATGAAGTTGAAATAAACGTTGATTTAAAACTCAGCCCGGTTTCAAAATAAAAACCATTTTTTATAAAATATTACTATGAAAAAGTTATTTCTTCTGTTTTTCACTTTTATCATTTTCAGCCAGTTCAGCTCATTTTCGCAGGAAGAAGACCTGATGGATATGCTGGCTGATGAGCCGGTAGTGGAATACACCAACGCTACTTTTAAAACAACTTTGGTGGTGATTGGTCAGTCGGTTGAGAACCCACCAAACGGTAACCTGATTTTCAATGTCCAGCACCGCTTCGGGCCAGTCAACAGTGGCTGGTACGATATGTGGGGACTTGATATGGCCAATACCCGCTTAGGTTTTCAATATGGTATTAATGATTGGATTGGATTAGGAATTGGCCGTTCAACACTTGGAAAAGAAATAGACGGAAATGTGAAAGTGAAAATTCTTAGGCAAAGCAAAGGCCTGAAAAGAATGCCAATATCGCTGAGTTATTTTGGAAGTATGGCTGTGAGCACTTTAAAATGGCAATATACCGATCGTGAAAACTATTTTTCATCGCGCATGTCGTACGCAAATCAGCTGCTGATTGCCCGGAAAATGTCTCCCGGTATTTCACTCCAGTTGATGCCGACATTGATACACCGTAACCTGGTTGATAGCATACAGGACGACAATGATGTTTGGGCGATTGGTGCCGGAGGCAGGTTTAAAATAAGCAACCGCGTGAGCGTGAACCTGGAATATTATTATGTAATTTCGGAGCAAACTGCTTCGGTGACAACCAATTCCTTATCAATCGGTTTTGACATCGAAACCGGTGGCCATGTTTTCCAGTTATATTTAACCAACTCTCTTGGTATTATTGAAGAACAGTTCATTCCGCGTACAGAAGGAAAATGGACAAATGGAGATATT
>DATCTB010000326.1:0-2508 GCA_036568185.1 Bacteroidales bacterium
ACCAAAGGACTCTAATGATAATGAGTCGCTGAACGTAATATCAGGCTCAACTTGCGGATAACCTGAATATGCCTTTCCTAAAAGCCTTCCCAAACCGGAAATAAATTTTGCTAAAATGTCAGTTCCTGCAGGAACATACTGATCACCATTTCTTAAAAAATAAGCCTCACTTTCGTGAACAATAATTTTAGTACCACTCATTTTTTTAAGTTTGGCAGCACATCCGGCATGGTCATAATGTGTGTGGGTAAGAAATATAAATTTTAGGTTAGTAAGCTGCAAACCACAAGAGGTGATGGCTTTGGCTACTTTGTTTGCGTAACCGCGGCCACCAGCATCAACCAAGAAAAAGTTTTCTTCCTGGAGAACTAAAAAAACGTGGGCAGCTCCTGCACGGATTGGAGTTATTTCTAATGCCATACTCAGTATTTTAATTTAATAATAAAATCAATTTCTCATTGAGGGTCAACATCAAACTGTATTAGGATTGATTTGTACCTGGCGATTTTTTTGAATTTATTAATTGCTTCGAATATTTGCTCTTTCAATTCGGATTGGCTACTGCTAGCAGGATTTTTAACCATAATCTGCCTGATATATAAATTACGGATTCTTGAAACCAGAGGATACTCAGGACCAAGAATGCGTTTACCAAATTTACTACGAAGTTCCTTTCCTAAAAAAACAGAAGCCTCAAACAGCAATTCTGCCTTTTTATGCTTCATTCTTATTATGATTAAGCGGTAAAAAGGCGGATAATGGAATTTCTCCCTTTCAGCCAATTGGGTCTCAGCCATATTTTCAAAATCAGTTTCAACAACTTGCTGGATGATTGGATGGTTTGGCTGCCACGCCTGGATAATCACATTACCCTGTTTTTCCTTCCGCCCTGCCCTGCCACTTACCTGCGACATAAGTTGGTAACTTCTTTCATGCGCCCTGAAATCGGGAAAACTCAGCATATTATCAGCATTCAATATTCCAACAACCTGAACATTATCAAAATCAAGGCCTTTGGTAACCATTTGGGTTCCGGTGAGAATATCGGTTTTTTGGTTTTCAAAATCTGAAAATATTCTTTGAAAAGCATTTTTCGAACGGGTTGAATCCAAGTCCATCCTATCAATTTTTGCTTCAGGAAGTAGAATACCCAATTCCTCTGCTACTTTTTCGGTACCAAACCCAATCATTTTCAAATTCGTGCTACCGCAAACTGAACAAGAAGGTGGAACCGTTGTAGAATAGCCACAATAATGGCATTTAAGCAAATCTGAGTTTTTATGGTAAGTGAGCGTTACATCACAATTTCTGCATTGAGGCACCCAATTGCATTGTTCACACTCAATTCTTAAAGAAAATCCGCGCCGGTTTTGAAACAGTATAACCTGCTGTTTTTTTTCTAAGGCCTCTTTTATTCCGTTCATTAATACAGAAGAAAAGTGAGATTGCAAAAGCCTTCGCCGCATTTCGTCGCGCATATCAACAACATCAATTTTGGGCATTTCCACACCACCATAACGTTCGGTTAAACGAACTAATCCATATTTTCCTCTCCGCGCATTAAAATAGCTTTCGAGTGAGGGTGTTGCAGAACCAATTAAAACCCTTGCTGAATGCAGGGTTGCCAGGTAAATAGCTGCATCGCGGGCATTATAGCGTGGTGATGGGTCGAATTGTTTGTACGATTGGTCGTGTTCCTCGTCTATAATGATAAGGCCCAAGTCGTCAAAAGGCAGAAAAATAGCTGAACGCGGACCAAGTATAATTTTAAAGGGAGCATGGATTTTGTGCTCTTCGCGGTTGGCGATATTATCCCAAACTTCTGCCCTTTCGTTTGAATTATATTTCGAATGATAAACCCCAATATCATCTCCAAAATATTTTCTCAAGCGGTTGATAATATGTGTGGTAAGGGCAATTTCGGGTAAAAGATAAAGCACTCTTTTTCCCTTTTGAAGCGTTTCTTCAATCAGCTTAATATACATTTCGGTTTTACCGCCCGATGTAACACCGTGCAAAAGCACAACATTATGTTTTTCAAACTGTTGTTGAATCTGTTGCAATGCCTCTTCCTGGTGATCGCTCAAAACTATATCTCCGGAAACAGCACTATTCATTTTAGAATCGAAGCGGCTGACCGGCCTTTCCTTTACTTCAAACACACCTTTTTCAATCAGTGCTTTCAATTGTGAATCAGAACATTCAGCCTTTTTCAACAACAAAGTTTTAGAGATTTCGTCCGATTCCAATCCTGAAAAGCGCGCCAGTTGCAGGTAAGCAACAAGCAACTGCAATTGCTTGTGGGCTCTTTTACCCAGTTCGTCCATCAGCAGGCTGATATTTTCCTCATCTTCAAAAGCTGTATTTAGGCTGATAAACTTTTCCATTTTGGGTTTCAGATTATCTTCAAGCTCTTCTTCCATTAAAAGCAATTTCTTGTCGATCATGTTTTTAAGCAAAGGCAACACTTTCTGAAAACCAACTTGTTTGGCAATTTCATCAATACTC
>DATCTB010000327.1:0-3710 GCA_036568185.1 Bacteroidales bacterium
CCCGGAAAAATATTTTTTACCAAAAATGAATGTCAGCACACGCTATGTATTCACCCGTTCAGCTGATTTCTTCGCTTATCCGAACAATTACAACCACTTTGCCAAGTATTACAAAAATACGTTCCAGCACGGTGGAATTTCAATGGAAGAAGTGTTAATTCCCATCATAACCCTCACTTCAAAATAATGAGCAGTTTCAGGCATACAGCTCATTCGGTGAGTGAACTTGCAGCCATTTCAAAGTCAATGATTTCTGAAATGGGAGATGAGCGGATTTTTGCATTTGAAGGAAAAATGGGGGCGGGGAAAACAACTTTGATAAAATCAGTTTGTGAAGTTTTGGGAGTTGAAGATGTAGTGAGCAGCCCCACATTTTCTCTTGTAAATGTCTATAACGACAAGGATGGAAATAATATTTACCACTTTGATTTTTATCGAATTAAAAAACTGGAAGAAGTGTTCGATATTGGCTATGAAGAATATTTTTACTCAGGCGATTACTGCCTGATTGAATGGCCCGAAATGGTGAAGCAAGTAATGCCTGACAGCTATGTGTTGGTTTCCATTGAAGTGGATGATAATGAAAACAGGCTGATTAGTTATAGTTTGGTGAACCAGAAGAACTAAAAACTATTTTCCCATTTTTTTCAAGTAATTTAACGTATCCGGCCCAAGGTTGAATAGCAAATCGATGATGCTGAGGTTTTCGATAAATCCATGCCTGTAGGAAAAAACCTGTATGTAGTTTGGGAAATGTTGGTGAAGTGCAGGTATTTTAGGAGAAATATCAAATCGGTAGTCATTTTCAAAACTTCCTGTTTTTACAAATTCTTCAGAAAACTCAAATTTCGTTTTTATCCCAATCAGTTTGCAAAGTGTTTCGGTAATTTCCAGGTTCCAGGTCAACAAATTATTGGCTTTTTTGGTAAAAAATATTTCCAGATCATCTTTATAATAAAGGAAATAGGGCGAATTCTGGTAAGCTGAAAAAATAGCCCGCCAGTGGTTAGTTTGCCACCTGTCCTCGTTGAAAATCTCGATATCTTTTGTTTTAGTCTGCTTGCCGAAAGGCTTGCTAACAGGAGCTGTCAATGTTAATCTTCCTTTTTCAGAATAAATTATGCAGCGGTTTCGATAGGTTTGTTTCGGGTAGGTTTCTTCGGCTTCAACAACAATATATTCAAATTTCTGAAGTAAATAAAAATATTCAATCGGCGGGAAATATGCCGTTGAAAGTATGGCTGTATTTTGGTTATCATTCAAGACCTGCAAAAATAGAAAAAGGCCATGATCTATAACAATCACGGCCTTTTTCATAAAAATTAAAATCCTTAGGCAACTTTTGCCTGGCTTAACAGCACATCGTTGATGGCTTTGTCGAGTGTTTCTTTAGGTAAGGCGCCCATTGCCATTTGTGGCTGGCCGTCTTTTGGGCAGAACAACAATGAAGGGATGCTGCGGATTCCAAAAGCTGCTGAAAGTTCAGTTTCTTCCTCAGTATTCACTTTGTAAATATTGATTTTTCCTTTGTATTCTTTGCGAAGCTCTTCAAGAATTGGAGAAACAATTTTGCAAGGCTGACACCAGTCTGCGTAAAAGTCAATCAGGCAAGGCAGTTCGCCTTCAAATTTCCATTCTTTGTTTTGTTCGTAGTTAAATACTTTGTTTAAAAAGGTTTCTTTAGTTAAATTTTCCATTTTTTTCACTTTAATTTGATTATCAATCTATTTCGTTAACAAGTTGTCTTCAATAATTTGAATGTATTGGTCCTTGGGAAGTGCCCCGGCCTGCATACTTGGTTTTCCACTCATGGGCGAAAACAGTACTGAAGGGATGCTTCTTACGCCAAAAATGGCAGCAAGTTGTTTTTCCTTGTCCACGTCAATTTTGTAAATTTTCACTTTTCCGTCATATTTCACAGCCAGTTCATCCATAATAGGAGCAACCATTTTACAAGGTTTGCACCAATCGGCATAAAAATCTATCACGCAGGGAACGGTTCCTTCGTATACCCATGTATCAGGGTTTTTTTCAAAATTCCATACTTTTTCTTTAAAAGTATCATAGGTCAGGTATTCCACTTCAGCAGCCGATGCGCTTGAACTAATTTCAGAGGCGCCAGTCTTTAATGATAAACTGGTTTTTTCTTCGCCGCCGGTTATGTTGCTGCAACTAAGTAGTGTGAAAGCTAAGGCAGACCCAAATAATAAAAACAATTTCTTCATGATTTATTTATTTTCAAAGTTTATGTTCAAAAAATTATGCGGCAAAAATAATAATTTTTTTAATATTATATCGCTTTAGTATCACTTTTTTTATCTTTGCAAAAAAATAATTGTTTTGGTTAAAATTGAAAATATTGAATTGATTGACGGAAACGGGGATTCACAAGCCTTTCCGGAAGAAATGCTCACACCTTTGATTCAATTTAAAACGCTTTTTCCTGACGAAACCACTTGTCAACGATTGCTTTCCGAAATTAAATGGAAAGAAGGTTTCGTTTGCCGAAAGTGTGGAAATACAAATTATTGCAGCGGAAAACTGCCCTATTCAAGGCGCTGCACCAAATGCAAAAAGGAGGAATCGGTAACGTCCAACACGCTGTTCCACCGATGCAAGATACCGCTGAATAAGGCTTTTGAAATTGCTTTCCTGGTTTGCAATGTTGACGATATTTCCTCCTACAAACTAAGCCGCCGCACTGATATCAGGCACATGACATGCTATAATTTTCAGAAAAAAGTACAGGCTTGCAAAAATGAGGGCGAAAAAGATATGCTGCTCGACGAAATGTTGAAGGAAGTGAAAATCAAAATTTCTAAACTGGAATTGAAAGATTCAGTTAATTGATATTGTTTGCGGACGAATAATACAATTGGGATGATTACTTTTGTAAGTCTGGTTTTAATTATTTTCAACGATTTATATAAAATTTTATGGCAATATTAATTGAGAACATCAAAGAACTCATTCAGGTTGAATACCAGCCCAAACTTCTGGTGAAGGGAAAAGATATGGCAAAAATGGAAACCATTCAAGATGCTTTTCTTTTTATTAAAAATGAAAAAATTGAATCGTTTGGAAAAATGGGTGAATTGGATAAGCCAGGAATTTTATCGCAAAACCCAGGTTTGGAAATTATTGATGCCACCGGAAAAATGGTTTTTCCTTCTTTTGTTGACTCGCACACCCACCTCGTTTACCCGGCCAGCCGTGAAATAGAATACATCGATAAAATAAAAGGCTTGTCCTATGAGGAAATAGCGAAAAGGGGAGGAGGCATCTTGAATTCTGCCCGGAAAATGCAGGAAGCAAGCGAGGAAGCGTTGGTTGAAGATGCCATGAAGCGGCTGGATGAGATAATAGCTTACGGCACCGGGGCGGTTGAAATTAAAAGTGGCTACGGGCTGACAACAGAATCTGAAATAAAAATGCTGCGCGTTATTCGCAAGTTGAAGGAACTTTCGCCTTTGACTATTAAATCAACTTTCCTGGGTGCTCACTCCATTCCTCTTGAATACCGGGGAAATCAATCAAAATATGTTGATTTGGTAATTAATGAAATGCTACCGCGAATTGCCGAAGAAGGCCTTGCAGATTATATTGATGTGTTTTGCGATAAAGGTTTTTTCACAGTTGAAGATACCGAAAGGGTTTTGGAAGCAGGCTGGAAATATGGTATCCAGGGAAAAATTCATGCCAACGAACTT
>DATCTB010000328.1:0-2392 GCA_036568185.1 Bacteroidales bacterium
AAACCTGGACAGGACAGTAATTTATTCGCCAAACGATGGAACGGTTTCCAAATTGAGCGTAGAAGTTGGCGAACGTGTTACAGGCGCTTCACAATTTTCGGCAGGAACCGAAATTATGAGAATTGCTAATTTGGATGCACTAGAAGTAAATGTTGAAGTGAATGAAAACGACATTGTTCGCGTTACCCTTTTCGATACTGCCAACATTGAAGTGGATGCCTACCTGAACCGGAAATTTCGCGGTGTCGTTACTGAAATTGCCACATCAGCCAATACAACAGGTGTAAGCGCCGACCAAGTTACCAATTTTGATGTGAAAATAAGCATGCTTCCAGAGTCCTATTCCGATTTAATCAAACCTGATCAGCTAATCTCCTCCCCTTTCAGGCCAGGCATGTCGGCAACAGTTGACATTGAAACTGACGTGAAATATAATATACTCACCGTCCCAATTCAGGCCGTTACAACCAGGGCTGATACAACAGGCCGATTAAAAACTGCAAGGGAAGAACGGGAAGAAACTGCCGGTGCTGATGAAGAAACTAAAAAAGATGTGAAAAAAGAAGCAGTTCAGGAATATGTATTTCTCTACGAAGATGGTAAAGCCGTGTTGAAAAGTGTAAAAACCGGAATCCAGGACAATACAAACATTCAGATAACTGAAGGCATTAATGAGGGTGACGAAGTCATCGTCGGGCCATACCGTGCTGTTTCAAAAACCTTGAAAAACGGTGATGAAGTTGAAAAAGTTTCCAGGGAAGACCTGTTTAAAGACGAAGAAAAATAGCCTGTTCCTTATTTCCACATTTAACTAATAATAATTGGCGACAATATTACATATTGAAACCTCTTCCCAGGTTTGTTCTGTTTCCGTATCAAAAAATGGAAATGTAGCTGCCATTAAAGAATCCACTGACAAAAACAGCCACGCCGAACTGGTTACTATTTTTTCTGAAGAAGTTTTAAAGGAAACCGGAAAAGCATTCTCGGACCTCGACGCTATAGCGGTAAGCATGGGGCCTGGTTCCTACACCGGCCTTCGGATTGGAGTATCAACCGCCAAAGGATTTTGTTTTGCAATTGATAAACCCCTTATCGCGATAAGTACTTTGGAAGCAATGGCTTGCGGTATGGTTAAGTTTGCAAAGAAATCAGGTTTTATACACAAAAATCACCTGTTCTGCCCGATGATAGATGCCCGCAGGATGGAAGTTTATACGGCTGTTTTTGATTCAGAATTAAAAACTATTCAGGAAATTTCTGCTGAAATTATTGACGAAACTTCTTTTGCTGAATTACTTGAAAAACACCCAATTTTATTTGCAGGTGACGGAGCCGAAAAATGCAAAGATTTATTTTCTTCCGAAAAAAATGCCCATTTTCTAGATGATTTCAATCCTTCCTCTGCCTTTATGGCTGAGCTGGCCGAAAAGAAATTCAATGCCGGCAATTTTGAAAACCTGGCTTATTTCGAGCCTTTTTACCTGAAAGATTTTGTGAGTGGCATTCCGAAAGTGAAGGGTTTGAGATAAAGTTTTATTAACCACAAAGCCCTCAAAGAGAAGAAACACAAAGTGCACAAAGGTATGATATATTCAACTCTGTGCTCTCTGTGATTTCTCAGTGTCCTCTGCGGTTAAAATATATTTCAGCCTAAAACTCTTCGTAAACTACCTTCCCTTTGTTGAATATATCAAAGCACAGGGAGAAATACCAGATATTGGCTTTCAGTCCCTGGTAAGGCTGAACTTGAAAGCCATTCTGGACTTCAGTATAATTTTCATTAAAAAACCCGCTGGTGTACCATTTAAATTTTAGGTTTAAGCCATAAGGGAACTGGACTCCGGCAAAGAAGGTATTGTAATAAGCAGGCGTTCTGGAAGTGAACCAGGTCGATATTTTATTGTCTTGTTTAACATCGTTAATAAAAGTTTTTTGCTTGTACTGGAAAGGAAATTCAATTTCATACCCCCCGTACAAAAATATTTTATCCAGCACGCCAACCTTCACTCCCACCGGGATACCAAAATCATAGTTACGGAATTTGTATTTAATTATATCATTTTCGTTCACACTGGTATTGGTGAGATTTGGAGCATTGTCGTAGATAAAACCAACGTTGCGGATAGCAGCACCAAAAATCAAACCCACGTTGTTATTGATATCATAGTTTCCAAAAAACTGAACGTTAAACCAGGGCGTCCACCTCACCAGGTTGCTTCCGGCAACCCCATTGTTATCAATATTGGCGAATGAAAATATCATTTCGCCGCTAACTCCGGTATAAAATTTATCCTGAGATTGAGCATGTATACCCAATAAGGAAATGCTTAATAGAATGAGTAAATATTTTTTCATAGTTTTAAAAATTAGGGTGTATAATGTGAAATTA
>DATCTB010000329.1:0-8913 GCA_036568185.1 Bacteroidales bacterium
CAAGAACCGTTGAAGAAGTTGGCAGGCTGACGAAAGCCGGTACCATCTGCGGCGGCTGCCAGTGGGATATTGATGATATTTTAGAAGAAACACTAGGGCAGAATTAGTTGGAAATGTGCTCTAATATGCCAATGTGCTAATGTGATAATGTGCTGATGTGCTAATTTGCTGATGTGCTGATGTGCTAATTTTCGAAATGCTTATTATGTTGAATGGAGTTAAATATCCCCTTCTCAGAAAATCTTCAACTCAACAATTCTTCAACTCAACAATTCTTCAATTCTCAAATTCCTCAAAACCCCAAACTCTAGACTCTAGACTCTCTAAACCCTAGTGCAAATCCAACTCATGAATCATATACAATGAATGTTTCACTGTTTTCAGAATTTCGTCCAGGTATTCATTCACCGCTTTGGTGCTTCCGGGAAGGCAGTAAACCAACGTTTTCCCTATCACCCCAGCCACTGAGCGGCTAATCAGCGCCGCAGGTTTTTCCGAACCATATTTAATTCTTATCAAATCCATAATTCCGGGAATTTCCTTGTCAAACATGGGTTTGACGATATCCGGCGTAATGTCTTTTGGACCGATTCCTGTTCCTCCGGTTGTAAAAATAAAGTCGCTGCCACTTTCAACTGCCTGCCTGATGGCTTGTTCGAGCATTTCCACATCGTCGGGAATAAGTTTGTATTCAATGGATGACAAACGTTTTTCTGACTTCCAGAATTCCATTACCCGTTTTTCAATTTCCTTTCCGCTTTTGTCGGGGTAAATTCCTTGTGAAGCCCTGTCGCTTAAAGTAATGACTGTGGTTTTTATTACCCTTGGTTGGTAAGAAAACTCGTCTCCTTCCTTCAGTTTTCCTTGTTTGATAACCCGTGCAAAAATGCCTTCCTTAGGCATCACGCAATTGCCTACTTCCTGGAAAATCTGGCAGTTGGAACCGTGGCATTTTTTGCCAATTTGGGTTACTTCCAATTCAATAGATTCATTTACAAAACGGTCTAAAGGAAGTGTTTCATACAGTTTAATACCTTCAGTGGTAATGTTTTCAGCAAACTCGCCAAAGGCAATTTTTCTGCCTGCTTCTTTCGAAAATTTATCAAAACTCTCCATACCCAGTAAGCTCACCATCCTGTTCCACGGACCGGAATGTGCATCTTTTTCAACCCCGGTTTTCGTTAAATTGATAACATCAACCGGCTTTTTAATTGTACCTTTTTTTTCAGAAATATTAACAGACATTACCTTGATTTTCGTTTCCATCTTTACAAGTCCGTTTTTGTTTTTTCCAGCAAACTGATTTTTCCAATTTCCATATTTTTATCAACGGCTTTGCACATATCGTAAACCGTGAGCAAAGCCACCGAAACGCCCGTCAACGCTTCCATTTCAACTCCAGTCTTCCCCTGCGATTTCACCAAACAGGTAACCTCAACACCACCTTCGATAATTTTCGTTTCCACCTTTACTTTATCCAATAACAAAGCGTGGCAAAGCGGAATTAAAGCTGGTGTTTGCTTTGCTGCCTGGATGCCGGCAATCTCAGCCACGGTGAGCACATCGCCTTTTTTTATCTGGTTTTTTTTAATCAATTCAATGGTTTCAGCTGAAAGTTTGATAAACCCGCTGGCAATTGCCTGCCTGAGTTGTTCCGGTTTGCTTCCTACATCCACCATTTCGGCTTTGCCTGCCTCGTTGATATGGCTTAATTTTTTCATGTTAACCTCCTATATTATAAAACTGGTTTACCTTATTTTTTTCGCCCACTTTTGGTTTATTGCCAATCGCCATCAAAATGGCGTTTTCTGCCCCAAACTCCCTGATATTGTAACCGTGCCCGCTGAACAGGCAAGGCTTTACTTCACCTGTCGCCGTCAGCCTGATGCGGTTGCAAATGCTGCAGCGCCCGCCTTCGCCGCCTTCCACCGGATAAAAAGTCCCGTCTTCAAGCGACATTTGCCGAATGAACCTCAACTTGTAGTCATTCTTTTCACAAAATTCGCGCAATTCAGTTTTATCCGTTTCAGTCGTTACTTCATTGACTACGCAATTGATTTTTATCGGAAGTAAACCCGCGTCACGTGAAGCTTCCAGCCCTTTCATCACTTTATTGATGTCACCGCCCCGGGTTATATGTTTGTATTTTTCGGCATCCAAAGTGTCCAGGCTTACGTTCACTCGTTGAAGCCCGGCTTTTGCCAAATCCGCTGCAAATTTCTCCAGTTGCTGCCCGTTGGTAGTCAGCGCCAGGTCTTTAACGCCGGGGGTTTCAGCTATCATTCTCACCAAATCAACAATGCCTTTCCGCACCAGTGGCTCGCCGCCAGTCAACCTGATTTTTTCAACGCCCAGGCTAACCCCCACCTTCACAACCTCCACAATTTCTTCAAAACTGAGCACACGGCTGTGTTCAATCCATTCAATCCCTTCTGCAGGCATGCAATAGCGGCAGCGCAGGTCGCAGCGGTCGGTTACTGAAATCCGCAGGTAGCTTATATTTCGGTTAAAGCGGTCTAACATTGACTAAAGTTCCTTTCTTTATTTCATGAATTCCTACCGGGAAATAAGCCATCCCGTCGGCTGACTGATACGCGTTTAAGTGGGCAGAACCGTGGTAATCAATCGGCTCAGCTTCCATTTTTTCTGTAAATTTTACGGGAAAAAATAGTTGGCGTTCTGCCCTTTTTCTTTTTTGGTCGGAAGTGATAGGTATTTTGATTTCTTTTGCTTCAAAACTTCTACCGGTTAACGCCTGAATCACAGGTTTTACAAGCAGTTGAAACTGAACGAAGGAAGAAACCGGGTTGCCCGAAAGCCCAAAAAGGAATTTATCCCCAATCGTGGCAAAAAGCGCCGGTTTACCAGGTTGAATGGCAATTTGTGTGAAATGAATTTCTGCTTCCAGTTTTTCAAAAACTTCAGCCGTAAAATCCAAATCGCCCACGGAAGCACCACCAGTAATGACAACAATGTCAGAATTTCTTAAAGAATTTTTTACAGCTTCAAAAATCAATTGCTTGTTATCGCCCACTTGTGACGAATGAATTGTTGTTGCCCCTGAATCCGTTGCCAATGCACACAATTGCGCCGAATTGCTGTTTCTAATTTTTGGTGGTTCAGGAACTTCATTTGGGCTCACCAATTCATCCCCCGTGGCAAGAATGGAAATCAATGGTTTTTTAAAAACCAAGGGTTCTGAAACGCCTGTGGAAGCCAGCAAACCAATTATTGCCGGGCTGATGACTGTTCCTTTTTTCAACAATAAGGAACCCTTTTTAACATCTTCGCCTTGCGACAAAATATTCTCTTTTGAATCTGGGTTGGTGATGGAAATTTCATTTCCGTTCACCACAACATCTTCATTCATCACCACCATTTCAGCACCTTCGGGCATCATTGCCCCGGTCATAATATTGGCACAAGTTCCTGGAAGAATTTTCTTTTCTGGTTTTTTCCCGGCAGGAATAAATTCTACAATTTGTAACACCTTATTAATATCATTTTTCAGAATTGCATAACCGTCCATGGCTGATTTGTCAAATGACGGAAAGTTGGTGTCAGCAAGCACATCAGCCGCTAAAACCCGGTGAAGCGAATCAGCAAGTTCGACCTTTTCTCTCGTATTTTTAGTTTTGGCAAAGCCAGAAATAATGCTAAGCGCTTCTTCTAATTGTATCATTTTTCAATTTATTTAATGTCCATTTACTGTCTTTGAAGTGAATTTCAAAACCAAAATTTTCAGGCGAAAATTCTTCTTTTTTAACAATAAAATCAGCTTTATCTACATTTTCAAAATAGGATTTCTTGCTTTTTTCAGGTACATTCTCCACGACAAGAACATGCATTCCCGACAGGTAAACATTTGAAAACGAACCTGATTCACACACAACCGGAAGATTTTCGGGAATCAACTTTTTCATTTCGTTCCAAATGCCCGGTAGGTTCATATCATTGCATTGAATAAAAAACACTTCAGATGCGCCAGCCTTTAACATGCGCGAACTGTCTTTTCCCGAAAACAAATCTGTTTCCTGAAAAACCTGGAATCCTTCGCCTTTGGCAATCAATTTTTGCTTGTTTCCTGTTAGGTGGAAATGTGGCGAAATTTTCAAGCCAATCACTTTTCCTGATTTGGATAATTGGCTGATTGCATGGCAAACAAATGTAGTTTTCCCACAGTTGCGCCCCGAACCCGAAACCAATAATATGTTGTTTAATTCGTTCAATATTTTCAATTTTTATTAGCTAATCTGCAGCTTATTTTTTTTTTGCCACTAAGGCAGTAAGGTACTAAGTTTCACTAATTATTTCTTCATTTGTTTTTATTTATTCGTGCATTCGTGGCTATTTTTTTGCCAATAAGACACTAAAACACCAAGTTTCACCAATTTTCTCTTTTTCATTTTTTTTAAAATATGTATTCGTGGCAATTTTCTTAAGCAAAAAATAATTTTACACTGGCAAGCAGCAGCACAAAAGCCAGCAGGTACCTGAGTTTTACGAGCGAAAGTTTGTAACTGCCAACATAGGCGCCCAACAATCCGCCGGCAAGCGCAACCACAATCCACCAGGCAATTTGCGGGCTGATGTGGATGCCAGCAGACATTAAACCAAGCAAGCCGGAAACTGAATTGAGGAAAATAAAAGCCGCCGAAATAGCCGCCGTTTCTTTCACGTTTGTCCAGCCCATCAGCAACAAAACCGGGCTTAAAATGATGCCTCCTCCAATGCCTATGAGCCCCGAAAAGAAGCCCAAAAACGCGCCGATGGCAATAGCTACCGCGAAATTAAACGGGAAAATTTCCTTGATTGATTTTTGAGGGACATATACCATCCTTGCTACCGCAATTACCAGGAATATGCCAAGAATATATTTAAAAACCTGTGGGTCAACAGTTATGCGCGCACCCAAAAAAGCCATTGGAATGGAGCCTATCACAAACGGAACCAATATTTTGAGTTTGAAATGCCCCGCGCGGTAAAAAGCGTAAAACGAAATGGCTGAAACAAAAAGGTTGAGGCTGAGCGCGGAGGCGCGCATGTACACCGTGGAAATGCCGAAAAGAGCCATCAGCGCGAGGTAGCCGCTGGCGCCACCATGCCCGACAGAAGCGTACATAAAGGCAACGGCAAAAATTGCAACCAAAAATAAAATGTTGACTTCCATATTTTTCACCAATAAAAAACCCCGCCCATACAGGAAACGAGGAGATATAATCGGTAAACCGGCTTATCAACATTCCTCCTTTCCAAGTCATCGCGCCATTCGCGAATCGGGAGGCTGGCTGGTTTCCCCGCCAACCCGTCGGTGCTGCTTTCCTGTGCCAAAGGCAGTTAGAAATCGCACTCGGAGTTTGATTTGCAACAAAAGTAAAATGAAATTAATTAAGAATGAGTTTAAATTATCTACCACAAATGCATTTGTTCTTAAGATTTTCGGCTGCTCATCAGCCTGATATTCCTACCTTTGCACCGCAATGATTTATCCAAACAATTTCGAGCAAAAAATTGGTTTCGACCAGGTGAGGGAACTCATCCGGAAGGCTTGCATCAGCCCAATGGGTGAGCAGTTTGTTGAGAAAATCAGGTTTTCCGCTTCTCGGGAAATTATCGAGAAGATGCTTTGCCAGGCTGAAGAATTCAAACAAATTTTACTTTTTGGAAAATCGTTTCCAAACAGCAATTATTTCGATTTGCGTGATGAACTTGCAAGGCTGAAAACTCCCGGAAGTTTTATTGAGCAAGAAGCCCTTTTCGATTTGCGTTCCTCCTTAATTACCATCCAAAGTATCCTTGATTTTTTTAATAAAAATGAAAAGGGAACTTATCCTGAGTTGGAAAAGTTGGTTGAACAGGTTTATCTTCCAGTTGAACTGATTAAAAAAGCCGACAGGATAATTGACGACAAAGGCGAAATAAAAAGCAATGCCTCGGAAAAACTGGCTGAAATTCGTAAAAAGCTGGAAGCCAAGCAAAGGCAAGTAATTAAAGAAACAAAAAGGGCTTTTGAATTGGCGAAAAAATCAGGTTGGGTGCCCGAAAATGCCGAAATGACATTGCGTAACGGGCGCTCGGTAATTCCTTTGCACGCAGCCGACAAACGCGCCATCGGCGGTATCATTCATGATGAATCTTCAACAGGGCAAACGGTGTTTGTCGAACCTACCGGCTCGTTTGAAATCAACAACGAAATAAGGGAACTGGAAAATGAAGAGCGAAGGGAAATTATCCGCATTTTGCAACAGTTTACGGATGAGCTGAGACCGTTTATTTTTGACCTTTCTGGCTGCTACCGCTTGCTTGGGCTGGTGGATTTTATCAGGGCTAAAGCAGTTTTTGCTATTTCCATACAGGCTGAAAAACCGAAGCTTTCCAACGAAACTGAACTGGATTTAAAAAAAGCCATTCACCCCTTGTTGCTGATTGCCCACCGCGCTGCCAAAAAAGAAGTTGTCCCTTTAAACCTCAGCCTGGATAAGGAAAATAGGATTTTGGTTATTTCGGGACCAAACGCAGGAGGCAAATCGGTTTGCTTGAAAACCACGGGCTTGCTGCAATATATGTTACAATGCGGGCTGCACGTCCCCGCTTCGCCCGACAGCATTTTTTCAATTTTTGAAAACCTCTTTATCGATATCGGCGACGAGCAATCGCTTGAAAACGACCTCAGCACCTATAGTTCGCACCTGCTGAACATGAAATTTTTTCTGAACCATGCTACCGCGAAAACACTATTCCTGATTGATGAATTCGGAACCGGGACTGAGCCTGCATTGGGCGGTGCCATTGCGGAAGCTACGCTTGAACAAATGAACAGGAAACTGGCATTCGGGGTAATCACCACGCATTACACCAACCTTAAATTGCTTGCCCAAAAGACTTCCGGGCTTCAAAATGCAGCCATGTTGTTTGATTCGGAACAAATGCAACCCCTTTTCCAGCTTTCGGTTGGAAACCCGGGGAGCTCGTTTGCCTTTGAAATTGCACGAAAAATAGGTTTTCCTGATAAGGTATTAAAAAATGCCGCTACCAAAACCGGGGGCAAACACGTAACTTTTGAACAGCAACTGCAACAATTGGAAAGCGACAAGTTGACGATGGACAAAAAACAGCAGGAAGTGCAGGCGGCTGACGAATTTTTGTCGGAAATGATTAACAAATACACCGACCTTTTTGAAGAGCTGGAAAAAAACAAAAAGGAGATAATCAGGGAGGCAAAGGAAAAGGCGCTGGCGGTTATCAGCAACTCGAACAAACTGGTGGAAAACACCATCCGTGAGATAAAGGAAGCCAAAGCCGACAAGGAAGTTACCCGCGAATTGAGGCAGGAACTGGAAACTGCAAAAGAAGCCCTGGAAACGGAAATCGCCGAACCGAAGAAAAAGAGAGCCAAAAAACCGAAAAAGATAAAAGTTCAAACCATTGAACTGGAAGAAGAAGTAAAAATTCCGGAACTTGGTGATTATGTGCGGATAAAAGATACGGATATTGTAGGTGAACTGGTCAGCATTACAGGCGAAACAGCTGTGTTGAATGTAAACCAGGTGAAGCTGAAAACTTCTTTTTCCAAATTGGTTTATTCACCTTCGGCGCCTAAAAAGGAAACCAGGCAAAGCTACAAAAGCAGCCATTCGGGCATCATGGCTGAAATCAATAAAAAAGTTAGCGATTTCAACCTGACCCTCGACCTCCGGGGGCAACGGGGTGCGGAAGCGCTTCATTTATTAAAAAAATATATCGACGATGCCATTTTGCTGAGCATGGGCGAAGTGAGCATTTTGCACGGCAAAGGCTATGGAATTTTGAGAAACCTGATTCGCGATTATTTGGGTTCAGTTTCCGAAATAAAAAGTTTCAAAGATGCACCCCTCGATCGGGGCGGTTCTGGAATAACCCGTGTGAATTTCAAATAAAACAGAAATGGGAATTACTGAAGTCAACTTCGTGAACCGGGAAAAATACCTGAACCAACCGCTTGTACTGCTCGATTTTTGGGCAGAATGGTGCACTGCCTGCAAAAACCAGGATAAAATTTATGAAGAACTGCAAGTGGAATTTGGCGAAAAACTGTTTATCGGAAAAATAAACGTAGCCGACAACCGTTTGCTGGCTGATGAGTTTGGGGTGAGGAATATCCCGCATATTATTTTATTGAAAAACGGGCAAAAAATATTACAAATGCCCGGAATACAAAGCAAAGAACATATTGTAAACCAAATTAAAAAATACCTTTTATGAATTATTATTTCTGGGTGCCAATGGGTATCTTGTTCATCCTGCTGATTTTTGCTTTTTACAAAAGAACCAAAATGTTAAGAAGCTTGATGAGCCAAAAAGAAAGCGACAAGCTCCGAAAACTAACAGACGCCAATTTCCAGGGCACAATAAACAAAGGCATTACGCTGGTTGACTTTTGGGCACCCTGGTGCACACCTTGTAAAATACAAGGCCCGATTGTAAGTGATGTAGCTGAAGAAATTGGAGATAAAGCCAAAATATGCAAACTGAATGTGGACGAAAACCAAAAAACCGCCGCCAAATATGGCATTCGCAGCATACCTACGATTTATATTTTTAAAGATGGTGAGCCTGTAAAGAAATTTGTGGGTGTGAAAACGAAGACGGTGTTGGTAAAGGCGATTAATGAGATTGGATGATTAGTTATTAGATAATTAGTTATTGGTCATGCAATTGTCATTCATGATTATTCGGTTATTGTATGGTGGCTTTTAGGCTGTAGGCTATTAGGTACGAATCTTTCTCATTTTAAAATTTTCAAATCATCTCATTTTCAAATTCTATTTCAATTGTGCTTAATCAATCCCAAATCCCACCCTATCTTTTTTTGGTAATTTTTTCACAATAAGCCAATACGAGTCGTCAATCCATTCTTTCAATAAATCATCACTT
>DATCTB010000330.1:0-3354 GCA_036568185.1 Bacteroidales bacterium
GGACGCCACAAGTCGAATGAGGTTATACTTGAATCGAGATTTGAATAAGAAACTGTTTCCGTTCTTGTCCAAAAATAATAACTAATTTCACCATAACCATACTGTGTATAGTATGAATTATGGTATTGAGTGTAAAATACAACAGAACTATCACTGGAATAGTATTTATCAATTATAGTAATTCTGTCAGCGTTTGGTGTTGGCGGATTTACAAATTCTGTAAATTGAAATTCATCACCAATCTCGAAGTCAAAAACTTCACCAATGGTCAAAAAGTTTTGTGCCGAAAGTAGCAATGGAAGGCAAAATGCCAGAAGAGTTAATATTAAGTTTTTCATAGTAGTATGGATTTAGTATTGACATTGTTAAATCAATTTGTTTAGTTAAGAGCTTTATAAAGAAACAAATGTATCAAATTACTAATATAAAAATTGATTTAATTTGAATATATATTGGGCTTATAATTTGGGGGAGTTGGGAAGGTACGAGTTAAAAAGGTATGCTAGTTTGGGTGAATCTCTCTTCATTTCCTTGAAAAAGGGAATCCAGTCTGGAAGATAAAGGCACGAGTTTAAAACTCGCGCCAGCAGAGGAGGAGTTGGGAAGGTACGAGATAAGAACGTATGCTAGTTTGGGTGAATCTCTTTTCATTTCCTTGAAAAAGGGAAGCCAGTTTGGAAGAGAAAGGCACGAGTTTAAAACTCGCGCCAGCTGGTGATTCCAGTTTGTGAATAGGGACAAATTTACAAACTTGCGGCAGCAGCGGGATTATTAAATCTTAATGTGATAAATTCAGTGCTGTCTGGCCTTCCTGGTGCAATATGCAATACCGGGCTTTCAGACAATTCCATGATTAAACATCCGAATGTATTTTCATTGGAAATTGTGTAAATATCCGATTCAGTCGAACTCAATATTCCTTTGATATTTTGAACGTTTAAATCATAATTAAACTCAACTATTTTGTGGTAGGCTTCAAAATACCTGGGACAAAAATAAGGGCTGTCAACTGTTTTTCCATATTCTTTTAATAGCTCAATGTACTCGGTGTTAAAGTCCCGGTTTGAAATAGAAAAATTGGTATGAAGCGTAATATTTTTATTATCGAAAGGGTAAAATAGATTTTTAGAATTGGCTGAACATTCAAAACACCTTGCAGTTAGTCTGCCTCCAATGGTAAAACATTGGGGCACACCCACAGGCATTTCCTTCAGGCATTCATGCGCTGATTGTTCATCCTTTTGGTCAAGTAGGTTCCTTAAAATAAAGGAAACCGGAAGCCCATCACTGCTGTGGTTGAGCATCGAAATCCCATTGCATGTAACTCCAACACCATTAGAATTTAAACCGCACAGGCCTATGAATCCCGGGAAGGTAAAAATGAATTTTTCATTGTTTGCGTCATCTGTTATGTGCAATAAAACAGGTGTGCCATGAAATAACAAGGGAGGGTCCATGTTTTGGGCTAGAATAGTCGGTGTTGAATCTGTTTTATTTATACTGATTGAAGTACATCTAGTTGCTTTCAGTGCATCTGACAGGGCATCAATTTCTTCACTCATTTGAAAAGCAAAAATTGTGTTGTAATCAATTCCGGAACCGTCTGAAATACCTCTGATTTCTTCAAGTAATTCTGGATTATATTTTTCAGCATTTTTTATAAAATGAGTCGAGCTGAAAAAATGTTTGGCTACCAAATCAAAATCCTGGTTGTAAGTATCCTCAACATCTTTCTTCCATTTTTCTACTAAAGTTTTAATCTCTGGCTTCAGCAATTTTCCATAATCATATCCTATTTGATAAGGGTTTCCTTTTAAATGAACAATAGTTAAGTTACCAATTCTTTCAACTTTGTTTTGGCTATTTTCACAAGAAAAAAACACTACCCCGATGAAAAGAAACAAGAATATTTTTTTCATAATTAATTTATTTGGTCGATAACAAATTTACGAATCGTAGTCATTTAAACAAAATTAAATGGGGAGCTAGTTTAGAAGTGAAAGGTACGAGGTTAAAACTCGCGCCAGCGGAGAGAAGGGGGGGTATTTGTCTTATTTAAAGACATAAATAACTTTGTTTTTAACAATCTTTTTTATAAAAAACAAAATAATTAAAGATATTACCCCACCGATTAAAGTCCCATATATATCTTTCCAATCAAATACTCCACGAGGCAAATAAGGTTGCAAAATTTCATAAAGAATATATCCAATCACAATAAATCCGACTACACGAAATACTTTCTTTCTTGGTGAGTTCAATATTGCCAACAGGAAAAATATTTGAACAATTATTCCTCCCGAATTTCCAATACTATCAGCAATTCCATAATCATCGATGTTATTTGAATAAATATATGGTCTATAAATGTTTCTCCCCATTTCTGTCATAAAGAAAAATAAAACTGCAATCACGAAATAAATAATCCTTTTGCTATCAATCGTTTTTATTGATGCTTTATCTGTAAAAAAGTTATTATTCTTTTCCATTTCCTGGCTTTTTATAAATTCTTTTAAAAATTATGAATCTCTTATTTTTGCTTTTCAACAACAAGGATATAATCAATTTTCGCTGTTGCCCCCATTAGTTGAAAAGTTGGACGAACATTAGGGATTATTGAAACAACTTCTCCATCAAGTTTATTTATAAATTGCTCTAATTTTTCTTGCATGTTTCATTTTTGACTTCAATTCTATGTACTCTATATTTCATAATATAATTTTTGTGGTTAAAGTTCTTCTATATGCCATGCAACTTGTTTATATGTGCCATATAGGTGCCTAATGCCTACACACAGATGGGTGCGATAATACGCTTTTAAAGTTTTTATTCTTCTTCGCACTAATCAAACTTATTGTTTTTCACAAATTTACACAATTGAACTTCAGAAGTCAATAGACTTTTTCAATTTGTAGCAAGTTTAAATAGCCATTTCTGGCATTTCCATATTTTTACCCTTTTCAAAATTCAAATTCCAAAAATCAATTTTATGAAAAATACATTTGTTGCGTTGCTTGTTAGTTTGCTGCTGGGTTTCAGCACGGTTTCCTATTCCTGTACTATAATTGCCGTGGGTAAAGATGCCACTGCTGATGGCTCGGTGCTTATTTCGCATTCCGATGCCGGGCCCGATTGCCGCGTGCATGTGATGCCGGGAGCGTTTTTTGCTGCCGGAAGCATGGCTCCGGTTTATTGGGGAATGGTTGACCTGGGCCGCCCGCTGGGCGATTACGGCGATACGCTGGGCATGATTCCGCAGGTGGAAAAAACTTACAGTTATTTCCAGTCGGCCTACCCGCAAATGAACGAATGGCAACTGACGATAGCCGAAAGCACCACCAGCATGCGCGAAGA
>DATCTB010000331.1:0-8504 GCA_036568185.1 Bacteroidales bacterium
TCATCTAATACGATGTGGGCATTTATGTTCCCTGTTTTCAATTCTCCAGCCTTTCTCTCTCTCTCTCTCTCTCTCTACGCAGACAAGGGAAGTAGTTGGTAAGAATTTCGAAATGGGAAGATTATTATTCATCTTGCTTAAGTTGACAACAAAATCACTTGCAAGATAATCTACAAATAGTGATAAAGCAAGAGGGCGGTATGGTGGGTTTTATGCTACCGGAAAGGGTAGGAGATAATCATTTTTTGGTTTTTGATATTACGGATTGTTCTTTTGAAATTCTTCAATTAATTCCTCAGGTGTTTTGCCAAGGTTTTTAAGTGAAATTTCAGCATCGTCAGTGAATTCATTATTTGGGTATTTTTCCAGGAAAAGTTCATAATATTTTTTAGCATTTACAAAATCATGTAGCTGATCATCGTACACAAACGCCTTTAAAAATAATACGGCCGGTGCTTTTTTGTAATCTGGATAGTCAACCAAAATCTCATCAAAAATCATGATAGTTTGGTTTGGATTTTGCACATTGATAGAAAGGTCTGCAGCTTTAAAAAGAAATTCAGGGGCATCCTCACTTTTTGGGTCGGCGTATGCAACTTTTTGGTAGAGTTTTATTAGTTCAATTGCTTTTGCTCTTTCAAGCCTATCTTTTTCAGGATCAAATATTTCACTCTCCAATGCAGCAATTGAATCGTTTAAAACCTTTATTTGGTTTCTTTTTCCTGGCCCTTCGCATGAAACCATCATCACTACGAAAGCAATCAATAGAATTCCTGTCTTTTTCATATTTTCAATATTTGATTCACAAAAATATCAATAGTTTTTAATTTTAAAAATTTATTATTTGAAAACGAAAATCTACCGGTTGCAAATATCTTTATAATCACAATATTGGCAGCGGTCAGTTTCCTGGGTTTGCACAAAAGCCTGCGTTGAATCCAGCAGTTGAGTTAATAATGAAACCAGTAATTCTTCAAATTTTTCAAGATAATGCATTTCATTTTCATCTTCCGGAATAATTAGTTTTAACAGGCCTGCCGAAAGGGCACGCATACTATAAATTCCGGCTTCAATATCCTGATTTATTTTATTTTGTGAAGCATAAACATAGGTATAGAAAAGCAATTGAAATGCTTTAGCAAAATCAGAATTTGTAAGTAGTGCCTCCCATTCTTTTATTTTTAAATCCCTGGCCTCCACCTTTCCTGTTTTGTAATCAATTATGCGCAAAACATTGTTGATGAGGTCGTTTTCAACCCGGTCGATAATACCGCTCAGTTTTACAGGCACACCTGCAACTTCAATTTCGATTTCAGATTTTACTTCGACACCCAGCAATAATGGTGAATTCTCATCTATTCTTTTAATATCACTTTCAACAAACAATTGAATAAATTTTTCAGCAACTTTTGCCAGCAGTAAATTTTTTCCACCACCAATATTCCCCCCTTTAAATTCTTTGAGAAAGTGCTTGTTCAATATGTTATCAACTTCTTTCAGGCTTTTTTCGAGTCCACTTTTAGTAATTTGTTTATTCAAAAAAGGCAGATAAATTTCTTCAAAAACCCCATGAATCACACTGCCAAAAATGTCGGATTCCATGTTCTCTTCAATACTATCCCCAGGCCTGATTTTAATGATATATGAAAAGTAAAACCGAAGCGGGCAAGCTATGAAACTGTTTAATGCGGAAGGCGAGAGCCCGCTTGCAGCCTTTTTCCTGATAAGCTGCATCACGTTTTCATCTTTTTCAACTACGATTTCATTTTTCGTGCTTGAAATTTCAACCGGAATGCTTAGGTATTGTTCATTAATTTTAACTGCCGGATTAGCTTTGGCCAATTCATTTTTTAATTGCAGAATATAACGGCTCGGCTCGCCACCACCCAATTGGCCGGCTTCTGAGTTGTAAACCAGCGTCAGCTTTTCTGCCCGCTGAATGAGCCGGTAAAAATGATAGGCAAAAACGTCGGTTTTGTCCTGAGGCAGTGGCAAATTGTATGCATGCCTGATGTCGAAAGGGATAAACGATTCAATCGTGTCTGTTTTTGGCAACACGCCTTCGTTGGCCGAAAGCAAAATAATATGTTTAAAATCTAGCGTGCGGGTTTCAAGCATACCCATCACCTGAATGCCGTTGAGTGGCTCTCCCCGAAGTGTAATTTCATTTCTGCGGCTGATTTGAAGAAAGATTTTCTGTAAAGCTTTCAGCGAAATACTTTGCATTTCCGTTTCGGGCAGTGAGTGCAGTTTTTTTGCACTGTCCATTAAAGCGATAAACTGTTCTTTAACAATTATTTCCGAATTATCCAACTCCTTTACCAGGTGTTTCGTCATTTGTAAAAAATATATTAGTTTTTCGGTAAACTCAGCAGCATTTTTTGTGGAAGACAGAATCAATTCAAGCAATTCATTCAGTTGTTCTGATTTGTTGGTATGAAATTGGTTAAAAATCTCATTTCTCCACAAGTAGGCATTATTGGATAGTTTCACTTTTTCTGAAAACTGTTCTATAATGTGTAAATCGTTTTCGCTTAAAAAGAATTTTAAAATAGGATTCTTCAGCAAAGACAGTAGATTCAGCACCGAGAATTTTTGATTTGAATTTTCACCTTGCCTTATCAACAGGTCAAACCACTGATTAACAAACAGATTGACCGGGCTATTTTTCATGGGATAGCCCATGGTAATGTTGTAGGCAATATGCTTATTTTCACCTAAATCAATTTTTGGTAAAGAATTTAATAGCGGAACCAATAAATTTTCGTCAGCCAGAACCAGTGCCGTTTCTTTTGTTTTTTCGGGAATTTCATCCGGTTTTATAGTTTCGTTCTGAAATATTGATTGAATAAGTTGCCCGGCAAACTTCACCTGGCCAATATTTTTTGGAATTCCAACCAGGTTTATGGTTTTTCCTTTTTCATCCAACAGGTTGTTTTCAATCCATAGTGGTTTTGCCAATTTCCATTCCAATATCATTTCCCTGATGTATCTTCCAGCTTCATTCCCGCTTTTGGCTTGCATATAATATTCATCAGCATCCCACAAAAAATCAACGGTATAATTTTTATTTAGGTAAGCAAACACTTGTTTTTCAGCCTTCGACAATGCGTTTAATCCAGCAACTACAAAATGATTCCAGTTTTTGTGCTGCATAATTCCATCAATATTTTCAGCTACATGCCTGTAAATCATTCCATTGTAACCTGAGTTTTTTTCATGTAAAATTTTATTCAGGCTGGTATAATAGGTATATAAAGAATGGTAAAAGTTCAGGTAATTGGTTTGTAATTCTGTCAGGGGTTTCTCGCCGAGGTTCCATTTTTCAAGCACTTTGGCAGCAGAAAGATGTTTGAAAACCGTTTCGGCATCTGCCAAATACAGGTCAATGTCATTAAAATCTGCCAGCATAATGGGTGCCCACGAAAGGAATTCATCAAGGCTTTTTTGGTTTTCGCCAGAAATTTGTTGGTGAATCCTGAATAATTCAAAATGTAAAAGCAAGGGATCAGGAATGCTTTTGCCTGAAATAGTAATTAGAAATTCATCTACTGTAAAAAAATCAGGTAGCCAGAATGGCCCGTTAACTTTGTTTTTGAGATAATCCTTCAGGAAAATTTCTGAACGTTTGTTGGGTAAAATTACTGCAGTTTTCAGGCTTCCATTTTTGCAAACCCCGATTATTTTTTCAGCAACATTTTCTAAAAACTTCTTCACTTTTTTATTTTATTATTTTTTAAATATTGCTCTGCCTTATTTATTTTTTCTGCTGTACCAAAATCGAACCATGCAGGTGATTCATCAATGTAGGCAGTAATTTTCAACGTTTTGGCCATTTTGAGCCAGCAATCAATTATTGAAAATTTTCCTTCGAAAGGCATGTTGGCTGCAAATTGTGGGTCGGCAAGAAACAAACCATTGTAAGCGAAAGTTTCAAAATAGTTCATCGATTCATTCACCCACTTAAATTTGCATTCATCCAGGTTCGTCCAGCCCGCCAATTGCTTTTCATCGTTGAATATCAAAGCTCTTCCGGAAGATCGTTTACGAACGCAAAGTGTGGCAAACGACTTCATTTTCTTATGATATTCCAGCAATTTATTCAGGTTTATTTCTGAGTAAACATCAACATTATGAACCAATACCGGTTCATTGCCTTCAAAAAAACCGGCTGCTTTCTTAATCGCTCCACCGGTATCAAGCAATTCATTTCGTTCATCCGAAAAACTGATGTCAATTCCAAAGTTTTCTTTTTCCTGAACAAAATCAATAACCTGCTGTCCGTGATGATGAATATTGATTAAAATGTTTTTAATTTCCTGTTTTTTAAGGCTTTCAATCAAATTTTCAAGCATGGCTGCACCATTTACTTTAACCAAAGCTTTCGGTTTTTCAGCGGTTTGTTTGCCAAGCCGGGTTCCAAGTCCGGCAGCTAAAATCATTGCTTTCATTTGCTTTCAAATTCAATTACCATTCCTTTTCCATCTTGTGATTCAGAACAATTTCAACCCGGTCCCCATACTTTTCGCCAAAATGCATTTTCAATTGCTCAGCACAATAAACCGACCTGTGTTTACCACCCGTGCATCCAAAATTTACCTGTAAATTACTGAATTTTCGTTCAAGATAATTGTCAACAGACATATCTGTAAGTTTGAAAACGTGTTCAAGAAAACGCTTCATTTTTTCTGATTTTTCAAAAAATTGAATCACCGGAGTTTCGAGGCCAGAAAAATCTTTCAATTCTTCAATTCTTCCCGGGTTGGGCAATGCACGGCAATCGAAGGCAAAGCCACCCCCGTTTCCTGAATTTTCTTTCGGGTAACTTGAATTCAGGTATGAAAAACTATTGATTTCAACCCTTAGTTTTTCCTTGTCTTTTCTATGTATTTTGTATTGTTCGAATTCTAAAATTTTTCTTAAAACAGAATTTAATTCTTTGCACTCAGAAGTTAGTGGGGAATGATTTAGCAAGTACTCCAGGTTGCCAATTGCAAAAGGAATACTTAGCAGGAAATGAGTTTTTTTCTGAATAATTCCCCTGAAACCATAAGCGCCCAGCACCTGCATCAGCCTGAAATAGATGAAGTTGTTGTAATATTGGAGGAAAGATTTTTTCCTGCCGGGAAGTTTTTTTTCTAATTCATCAAGGTAAAAATGGAGTAAAATTTCCCTGGTTTCAGGGTTCAAATTTGCCCGTGCCTGGAAAAGCAATGAAACCAGGTCGTATTGCAAAGGCCCTTTTCTTCCGGCCTGGAAATCAATGAAAAACAAATTGCCATTTCGAACCATAATATTCCTCGACTGGAAATCGCGGTAAAGGAAAAATTGACTTTCTGCTTCCAATAAAATATCTGCAAAGCGCTGAAAATCATCTTCAAGCTTGTTTTCGTCAAAAGCAATGTTGTGTGTTTTTACAAAATAATATTTGAAATAATTCAAATCCCAAAGGATAGATTTTTTATTGAAATCCTTTACCGGGTATGCCTTTTCCCAATCCAGTCCTTTTATTCCATCCACCTGGAACCTGATTAAGGCAGAAATTGCCTTTTTAAAATAAACAATTTTTTCCTGTTCAGGTATTTTTCCAAGCAAATCAAAAAGGGTTTCATCTCCTAAATATTCAAGCAGAAAATATTGAAAATCTTCGCTTTGCGCAAATATTTCGGGAACAGGCAAGCCAATGGAATGGAAATGTTTACTGAAATAAAGCCATGCCTGGTTTTCGTAAGCATCAGCATTGTAAGCCGCAAGAACAGAAGCTTTGTTTTTAAACGAAAGCCTGAAATACACCCTTTCGGAACCGGAAGATTTCAGTTGCTTAATTTCTGAGGTAACAGGATAATTATTCTGCAATAATAATTGCTTGATTTGTTGAATATGATTTGCCAAAGTGATGCTATTTTCCATTTTTACAAAGCTATTGAAAAATCATTCTGAATTAGAAAAACAGGGCATTTTAAGGAAATAAAATAGTAACTTTGTGCAATTAAAAAAATTAAGAATGGAAAATTTAGATAAATCTGTTGAGGTATTAAAAACCGCTATTTTATTGGAACGCAGGGGAAAAGCATTTTACACACAGGCAGCCCGGAACACCGAGAGTAAATCGGCAAAAAAGATTTTTGAAATGATGGCCGAAGAAGAAGATGCGCACATTGATTATTTGGTAAGGCAATTTAAAAATTACAAGGAACACCACGAATTTTTGAAAAATGAACCTGCACCTGAAGAAGATGAAACCGTAATTGAAATTTTAACAGAGAAAATTAAGCACGAAATTTCAGCAGCAGGTTACGAAGCAGCAGCAATTTCAGCAGCAATTGATTTTGAAAACCGCGCAATTGAGATTTATTCTAACCGCGCAAAAGAAGCTGTTGATGCCAACGAGAAAGAAATGTATCAAATGCTGGCCGATTGGGAAAAAACGCACCACCACTTGCTGCACAAACTAAACGAAGATTTAAAGGAACAGGTTTGGAACGACAACAATTTCTGGCCTTTTTAAACGAAACATATTTACATTAAAGTAAATCGGGTTCCCAGTTTTTTTGGGATACCCTTTTTTCATTTATTTATTTTTAATTCAAAACATGGACACATCAAAAAAAGGTTTTACATCAAAACTGATTCATGCCGGTGGTGTGAAAGATCCGTTGGGCAGCGCAGTATTGCCAATTTACCAAACATCAACTTTCAGATTTGAAAATGCCGACCAGGGAGCGCGGTTTTTTTCAGGTGAAGAAAAGGGTTATATCTACACCCGCCTGGGCAATCCAACTATCGACGATTTGGAAAACACCATGGCTGAACTGGAACATGGCTTCGGCGGAATTGCCACTTCATCGGGAATGGCAGCGGTAAACACGGTTTACCTGGGCATCCTAAAATCAGGCGATCACATGGTTGGGCACAATGCTTTATACGGCCCTTCGCGGGGAATTATGGAAAAATTGTATCCCAATTTCGGAATTGAAAGCAGTTTTGTTGATACAACCAATTTGGCTGAAATTGAAAAAGCCATCAAGCCAAATACCAAGTTACTTTACCTTGAAACACCAGCAAATCCAACAATGGGAATTGCCGATTTGGCCGAAGCGGTTAAGATTGCTAAAAAGCACAGTATCCTGGTTTGTGTTGACAATACTTTTTGCAGCCCCTACCTGCAAACACCACTCGATTTTGGGGTTGATGTTGTTTTACATTCCATCACAAAATTCATCAACGGTCATGCTGATGTGGTAGGTGGAGTTATTGTTGCTAAAGAAAAAAATATTTATGATCAATTGAAATATGTGATGATAAATATGGGCTTCAATATGGACCCGCACCAGGCCTGGCTTACACGCCGCGGACTTAAAACATTGTCAATCAGGATTGAACAGGCCCAGAAAAATGCTATGAAAGTGGCTGAATTTTTAGAAGCGCATCCGAAAGTTGAAACCATTCTCTATCCCGGTTTGGAAACCCATCCACAATATGAGCTTGGAAAGAAGCAAATGAAAGGCCCGGGAACCATGATATCCTTTGAAGTAAAAGGGGGAATTGAAGCCGGGAAAAAGGTGATGGACAATGTAAAACTTGCGGTTTTGGCTGTTTCGCTCGGCGGCGTTGAAACCCTTATTCAGCACCCTGCTTCGATGACTCATTCCAAATTATCAAAAGAGGCCAGGCAAAACGCTGGAATTACTGACGGATTAATTCGTTTGTCGGTTGGAATTGAAGATGTTGAAGATATCATCATTGATCTGGAACAAGCGCTCGCAAAAGCTTGATTTTAATACAATATTTATTAAAAAAGCCTGTTATTCGTATAGCAGGCTTTTTGTTTGTTTGCACTGTTTTATGTACTTTCGTTAGCCTGATTTTTTAATGAGAATTTCAGAATTATTTTTCGAAAATTTATGAGAAATAAATCGCTTCTTCTTTTCATATTTATTGTATTTCCTGCTTTGCTTTATTCTCAAAGTGTTGCAGTGGTGCTTAGCGGGGGTGGGGCAAAGGCATTTACTCATATAGGTGTTTTGAGGGCGCTCGAAGAAAATAATATTCCAATTGATTATATTGTGGGTAATTCAATGGGCGCTATGGTTGGCGCTTTGTATTCTGCCGGTTTTTCACCCGACGAAATACAGTTTCTGCTTTCGGATGCTGATCTGTATGCTTTTAAAAGGGGTAATACTAAAATTGATCGTTTTACTTTTCAGCAATTTGAAGATGATGCCTCATGGATAAATATTCCATTAACATTTAAAAAAGGAGACAGGATAAGCCTACCTTTTAATATGTATAATATCCAGGAACTCGATTATTTGATCATGGAATTTTTTGCCGGACCTTCAGCAGCAGCATATTATAATTTTGATAGTTTGATGATACCATTTCGATGTGTGGCAACTGATATAGATTCGAGCAGATTGGTCATTTTGAAACACGGTGAGCTGGCCAAGGCAGTGCGGGCATCACTCACTTTTCCCTTTTTTATCAGGCCTATTCGAATTGAC